>CAYMUD010000125.1:0-4487 GCA_964393495.1 uncultured Clostridia bacterium
TAAATAAGTAATCTCTCTTTCAAATTTATCCTTCATATATTCCCACCTCTCCGGAGAATTCAGTATTATATCCACCTAATTTTTCTAATCTTTTTCTAAAGTCTTTGTCTTTTAATATGCTTATAAATTTCTGCACTTTTTCATCACCCAGAAGTTTTGAATCTAAAACAAAATCATATTCTTCTTCTGTAATCTCAACAAAATCATTTCCCATAATTTGTGCCGCTGAATACACTCCCATTCCTACGTCCGCTGTTTTAGAAGCTACAGAAGAGGATACAGCCATATGAGTATTTCCTTCTCTATCATAACCCAGTATGCTACTTCTATCCATGTTGTTTTTCTTGATTATATAATCCGTTAAAATTCTTGTTCCTGAACCTTTTTGCCTGTTTATAAAGACTATATCTTCCTTTTCAATGTCTTTAAAGGTTTTTATATTTTTAGGATTTCCTTTTTGTACTATTAATCCCTGGTGTCTTTTCACGCCCTTTATATAAGCAATTTCCCTTCCTTTGAAGTATTTTTTTATAAATGCTTTATTGTATTCTCCTGATTTTTCATCTAGCAAATGAATTGGCGCTATGTGAGTCTCATTATTTCTCAGTGCCATTATCCCTCCCATACTTCCTGTATGTGCAGAGGAAACAGAAAAATCCGGATACTTTCTGTGTATTTCATCTCTTATCAAGTCGATAATAAGATCATGGCTTCCTATTGATACTATAGTATTTTTAATGTTATTTATATCAGTCATTAGTTCAATTTCAACGACTTCACCTTTTTCTATACCTTCATATTCTTTTGGTATAGTAAGGATTCCATCCGCATTTATTAAAGACATTGTAACACCAGCACCTCTTTTTAGAGGGGTAGCTATAACTTTTTCCTTAACTCTTCCTAGTTTTATTCTAACATATTCTTCCTGCTTAAGATTCGATACTATCCTTCTTGATAAAGTTGCTTTTATATATTTCTTTTCTTCCTTCAATTCTCCCAGATACTTTTTAATTATTTCCCGGGCAATATTTTCAAATACAAAATATGCTGAAACTGGATATCCTGGAATTCCTATTACGGGTTTACCATTTACAATTCCTAGAATTGCAGGTTTACCAGGTTTAATAGCTAAACCATGAACTACTACTTCTCCCAGTTCTGCAATTATATCTTTTGTATAATCTTCTGTTCCTGCTGAAGAACCAGCGTTTATTATAGTAAGCTCGTTTTCTTTAACAGATTTTTCAACTGCTTCTTTTATTAAATTATAATCATCTATTACCGGTTGGTATCTGTTGGGTTCTCCTCCATATTCTAATACTAGTCCCTGGAATATTCTGGAATTAGATTCTATTATATCTCCCTCTTCTAACTCCTTACCTATATCTACTATTTCCGTTCCCGTAGGTATTATTCCTACCTTGGGTTTTTGATATACCTTTATTTTTTCTACACCACCGCTAATTATACCACCTATGTCTACAGGCCGGAGCTTATGCTTTGATGGAACTATCATTTCTCCAGCTACAATATCCTCTCCTATCTGCCTAACATGCTGCCAGGGAAAAGCAGGAGCTATTATTTCTACTGTATTGTCATCAATATTTACTACATCTTCTATCATTATCACACTATTGAAAGGTTCTCTAACAGGATCCCCCGTATCGATTATCTTATAATCTTCTTCTTTTTTTAATCTTACAGGATTGGTTTCTGTTGCTTCTAAAGTTTTCTTATATTTAACCCTTATCCCGTCCATAGCTGAAGCATTATAGTTTGGAGAAGAGTACTTAGCAAAAATTCCTTCCCAAGTTATTCTTCCATAAGCTTTCCAAGCTTTTATATATTCCCATTTAGCTTTATCATCTATATTTAACTTTTCTGAATACATTTTAATAGCTTCTTTTATATCTGTATTGCCTATATATACGTTTCTTTCATTATCTTCTTTCATAACATATCCTTTCAAATTAATATTATTTTTCTTTTATCACCTTTAGATATACCTTCTTCTTCTATTTCTATTTTTAATATTCCATCTGCTTTAACGATTGTAGAAATAGATGCAGACTTCCCTAGTATTGGTCTGAAATAGCTTTTACCATGTCTTTCTTCAATACTTACAGCCTGATAAGTTTCTCTTCCTGGAGTCGAGTGAATGTTTTGCTGGCAGTAGGACTCCACAATTACTTCCTTAGTTTTAATTTTATTTAAAAGTATGCTGAAAAGTTCTTTTCCAAACACACTAAAAACTATAGCCGATGACAATGGATGACCCGGCAATCCTATGAAAGCAGTTTGCTTGCTGTATGAAATAATAGTAGGTTTGCCAGGCTTTATAGCTGCCCCTTCTACGAATACTCCAGGTTGTCCAAGACTATCTAGTACCTTAGCTGTATTATCCTTAGCTCCAACAGAACTACCACCAGATATTATAACAACATCTGAAATTTCCCCGTATTTTTCTACTGCTTCTTTTAGGTTTTCGTAGTTATCCTTAACTATAGACGTATTAATTACTTCCCCACCAAATTCTTCTACTGCTCCCAATATAGTGTAAGTATTAATATCTCTTATTTGACCTTCCTTTATATCTTCGTATGGCGGCACAAGTTCATCTCCTGTAGATATGATGCTCACCGCTGGTTTCTTAAATACCTCTATTTCCCATATGCCCTGAGAACTTAGAACTCCAAGGTCGTAGGATTTAACCTTTCTACCTTTTTCTAAAAGAATTTCATCTTTTTTCATGTCTTCACCAATCTTTATGATGTTTTCTCCTTCTCCTAAAGGCTTATACACGGCTATAGTTTCTTCGTCAATTTTTTCCGTATGTTCTATCATTACCATAGCATTACAACCTTTAGGCAGTTTTCCACCTGTAGGTACGTATACACATTGATCGTAGTCTAGTAAAATCTCCGTGTCTTCACCCATCTCTACTTCACCAATATAAGTTAGAAAAGCTGGAATGCTTTCTGAAGCTCCGTATACATCTGAAGCTTTTACTGCATATCCATCTACGGTAGATTTATCAAAATCCGGTATATCTACCTTTCCTTTTATATTACTATATAAGTATCTATTTAATGCACTTTCTATATTCACTATTTCCTTTTCTATTTTAATGTTTTTAAAGTATTTACTCATTTCCTTTTTTATATCTTTTGGACTTTTTACCTGATGTAGTTTCATTAAAATTCCTCCATTTAAAAATTATCTTTCTTTAATAGTGTTAAAATATTTTACTGAATTAGCTCCATACCTTTTTTAGTTATTTTTGTGCCTTGTCTACCCTTGCCTATGGAAACCAGATCTTTTTTTTGTAATTCTATTAATTGATTTCTTACTTCTATTTCTGATAAAAATATCCCTTTTTCTTCTAGTTTTTTTGATAATTTTTTTCTTCCTATTTTTTCTTTTTTCATCAATTTTTCATCCAATATTTTTAATATAATAATTTTAACCTCAGATATTTTATCTTCTTTTTCCTCAAGTCCTAGATCTTTAACTTTATTAAAGTTGTGAGGCAAATTTTCAAGCATTATTTTTTCTTCAGAAAGATATGCAAGGTATTCCACTATATTTCTTAATTCTCGCACATTGCCAGGCCAACTGTACTTTGTAAAAATTTTATATATTTCACTATCTACAGATTTATTACAATTCAACTCTTCTAAAAAGTATTCAAATAAATATGGGATATCTTCCTTTCTTTCTCTTAGAGAAGGAACTTTTATAGGAAAAACATTCAATCTATAATATAAATCCCATCTGAATTTACCTTTTTTTGCTTCCCTGTATAAATCTTTATTTGTTGCCGAAATAATTCTGACGTCAACTGTTCTTATTTTACTACTTCCAATTCTTATAATTTCAGATTCTTGCAAAACTCTCAACAACCTGGATTGCATTTTAATACTTAATTCAGCTATTTCATCTAAAAACAATGTTCCGTGGTGAGCTTGTTCAAAAAGTCCCAATTTCCCTTCTTTTTTAGCTCCCGTGAATGCTCCTTTTTCATATCCGAATAATTCACTTTCTATAAGTGATTCCGGAAGAGTAGCACAATTTATAGCTAAAAAGGGAAACTTGCTTCTTTTAGATTCATTATGTATTGCATTAGCAAATAGTTCCTTACCTGTTCCACTTTCTCCTGTTATTAAAACAGATGCATTTGTTTTTGCCATTTTTTTAGCAATATTTTTAGTTTCATTAACCTTACTGCTACTTCCTATAATATCCTTTAGTGTATATTTGGCAATATGGCCGGATAAGGAAACACTTTTTCTCAACTTATCTTCGATTCTTTTTATTTCAGTTATATTTCTTATTATTATTATGGTTCCAACTTTTTCAGATAGCATATATATAGGCTTGGTACTTATTATGAGCTGTTCTTTATTATATTTTATAAGTTCATCTGTCACAAATTGATTTTCATCTATAAATCTTCCTACTTTTTCAAATACTTCATTTATATTTTT
>CAYMUD010000126.1:0-4469 GCA_964393495.1 uncultured Clostridia bacterium
TTTGGTAAGTATTAGTAATTAATTATATCCACCGACTTCTTAGAGGTCGGTGGATACATAATAATTGTTAACCTAAAGGAAGATGTGTTATGATAAAAATAAATCACAAAGAATTTCAAACATTAATAAAATATATAAAAAAATATTATGGAATTGATTTAATTAAGAAAAAAAATCTTATTGAAGGTAGATTGAGTAATGTAATAGTTACCAAGGGATTCGATAACTTTTCCGATTATCTAGATTATGTAGATAAGGATAATTCCGGAAAAGAAGCTACTTTTCTAATAGATAAATTAACTACAAATCACACCTATTTTATGAGAGAAGAAAAGCACTATGATTTTATGGAGAATAGTGTCCTTCCCTACTTTGAAAATACAATTAATGATAGAGACTTAAGAATTTGGAGTGCAGGATGTTCTAGTGGTGAAGAACCATATACCACAGCTATTTTACTTAAGGAATTCTTTAACAAGAACTTTATTAATTGGGATAGTAAAATTTTAGCTACTGATATATCTTCTACAGCATTAAATACTGCACTTGAAGGTGTATATACAGAAACTACCTTAAGTAAATTACCCAATGTTTGGAAAATGAAATATTTCCAAAAAACTGCTTTAAACAAATATAGAATATCAGAAGAAATTCGAAGAGAAGTAATCTTTAGAAAATTTAATTTAATGAGCAAAACTTTTCCTTTTAAGAAAAAATTTCATTTAATATTCTGTAGAAATGTAATGATATATTTTGATAGAAAAACAAAAAATGAACTTATTGATAAATTTTACAACCACACTATTAAAGGCGGATACTTATTTATAGGGCATTCTGAATCTGTTCCAAGAGATGAAACCAGATATAAGTATGTAATGCCATCTATTTATAGAAAGGTATAGCTATGAAAATTAAACGAAAAATTAGAGTACTAGTAGTAGATGATTCTATGCTTTTTAGAAAAACTATCTCAGCAGGTTTAGAGTCAGATCCAAGCTTTGAAGTAGTTGGTACTGCATGTAATCCCTATGAAGCAAGAGATAAAATTTTAGAATTAAGACCAGATGTAATGACTTTAGATGTTGAAATGCCAAGAATGACAGGGATTGAATTCTTAAAAAAATTGATTCCTCAATATCCTTTGCCTGTGGTAATGATTAGCTCTGCTGATATTAAGGTTTTTGATGCTGTAAATTCTGGAGCAGTTGATTTTATTGAAAAACCTAAAATAAAAGATAAAAGGGAGCTAGAATCTTTTTATAAAGAGCTTATACTAAAAGTAAAAATAGCATCTACTGCCCGCATAAATAATAAAAAAATCAAAAAGAAAAAGCAAATTATAAAAAAAGTTACATCGCAAAATTTAAAAAGCAATAATCATATTATAGCAATAGGTGCCTCTACTGGAGGAACTGAAGCTGTTTATAGTATAATAAAATCCTTTACAAAGGATATGCCTCCAATTTTAATAGTTCAACATATGCCTCCTGTTTTTACACAAATGTATTCCGAAAGGTTAAACAAAAATTGCTCCCTACACGTAAAAGAAGCCGCCGATGGAGATATAATAGAAGCAGGAAAAGTTTATATAGCCAAAGGGGGATTCCAGATGAAAGTGATAACTAAAGGAAGCAAAAAAATTATTTCGGTCTACAATGGAGATAAGGTAAACGGTCATCGTCCCTCAGTAGATCCTATGTTTAATACCGTAGCCGATATATATGGCCCTACAAGTATAGGCGTAATACTTACAGGAATGGGAACTGATGGAGCAAAAGGCCTCTTAAAAATGAAGCGAAAAGGTTCCTTTACTATTGGTCAGGATGAAGAATCCTGTATAGTGTACGGAATGCCTAAAGTTGCTTATAATATAGGTGCTGTGACTGTTCAAAAAGATATCTCAGAAATTCCAAGCGAAATAATTGACCACCTTTCTCGACTAAAAAGGAGAAGAAGATAATGAGGATTTTAATTGCAGAAGATGATATGATTGGAAGAAAATTGCTTGAAAAATTTTTGAATAAATACGGTAAGTGCGATGTTGCCGTAGATGGGATAGAATCTTTGGAAAAATTTATAGAATCATATGAAAATAAAAAACCCTATGATTTAATGTGTCTAGATATTATGATGCCGAAACTAGATGGTTTAAGGGTTTTAAAAGCTGCTAGAGATTATGAAAAAAAGAATTCTATAAAAAAGTCAAAACAAACAAAAATTATAATGACCACTGCCCTAAATGATAAAAAAACTGTTGTGAAATCTTATGAATTTGGTTGTAATGGTTATGCCTGGAAACCTATAGATTTAGATAAATTTGAAGAAGTCTTAGCTAAATTAGATTTAATAGTTGGAGAGTGATAGTTTGAATACAGATTTTTATAAATTTCTTATTAAAGAAGGACCTTTTGCATATTCTTATAATATGCTTATCTTGAAAAATAATAAGGCTATAGACTTTGAAATTCTAGAAACTAATAATTCTTTTTTTAAAGAAACAGGTATAGATTTAACATCTGAAAAAACTAACTTAGCCTCTCACTTTCTTCCTAATTTATACAAAGAAGAAAGCCAATTTTTGAAAAAAATAAACGAAATTTGTATTAAGGAAAGCTTAGGGGAATTCAAGTTTTATTCAGTTGATTTAAATAAATGGTTTAGATTTTATATTAATTGTATTGATAGAACACATTTCACCCTTTATTTTACTAATATTACAGAAGAATTGGAAGAACATAATCGAAATACTGAAAAACTTATATCCCGTGAAAAGGATCTTAGAATAAGCAATAGTAGATTAAAAAAAGCAGAGCAAGAAAAAATAAAAAACGAAAAAAGAAACATTACAATAATTAATTTATTGAATTACCAAGCAAATTCTATTAATGAATATCTTGAATATACCTTGACTGAAATCCTAAGAATTACTGGAAGTAAATACGGTTTTATAATGCTTTACAATGTAAAAAATGAAGATTTTACTCATATAGCGTCATCTAAAGGAATAACGGCCCTAAGTAGTGATTGTAATTCAGGTGAAAGCATAGAAAAGAAAATAAGGAACTTCATAAAAAATTTAATAACTACTTTGAAACCTAAGATATACAACTTAAAAGAAGACAGTTTTGTCTTTGAAGGTTTTGAAAATTCTCTTTACGTTCCAATATTTGAAGGACGGGATGTTTTTTCAATAGTAGGTTTAGCTGATAAGAAATTTGATTTCTCACAAAATGATATTCAGAATATCACCATCATAATGGAAAACATCAACCACTCTATAAATAGAATGATTATAGAAGAAGAGTTGGTTTTTGCTAAAGAACAGGCAGAATCTGCTAATATTGCAAAAACACAATTTTTAGCAAATATGTCTCATGAAATAAGAACCCCAATGAATGGTATATTTGGTTTTTTAAAGCTTTTATCAAGAACTGAACTAGAAAAAGAGCAGAGAGAATATCTTGAATATATAGAAATTTCATCAAACACACTTTTAAATGTTTTAAACAGCATACTTGATATTACTCAAATCGAAACAGGAAAATACGATTTAAAAAATAGAACCTTTGATTTTTATGATATGATTGAAAAATTAATATCAGTGAGTAAGCCTAGTGCTGAAGAAAAAAATCTAGATCTTAAGTTCACCATTAATAATGATTTGCCTAAACTTCTTGTAGGTGACTCAAAAAAAATTCAACAAGTTTTAAGAAATTTAATAAATAATTCTATAAAATTTACTGAAGAAGGAAAAATAGAATTAACAGTAGACTTTGAAATGACTGCAGCTAAAAAAGTAAAACTTTTTATTTCTGTAAAAGATACAGGAATAGGTATCCATAAGGATGATGTTGATAAGCTCTTTAAGCCCTTCTCTCAAGTTGATTCCTCTAACACAAGAGACTATGGAGGCTCAGGATTAGGACTCTATATATGTAAAAAAATAGTAAAAACAATGGATGGGAAAATTCAAGTGAATACTAATATGGACAAAGGAACGGAGTTCAAAATAGAACTAGATTTAAAGGTTTCTATGTCTAAGAAATAAAAGCAATTTTTAATTCTTAATAATTAAAAATTGCTTTTATTTAAATTGACATTATATTTTTTATTTCTTTTATTTTATCTCTTGCTATGGGTATATTCCTCTCATATTTCTCCATTTTAAGAAGATATGAATTATTTTTTCCTGGAATAAGCTTTTCTATTTTGTTTAGATTAATTATAAAGTTTTTGTGACATCTATAGAATCCAAACTCTTCTAATTTTTCTTCCCAGAATTTTAGAGTTCCTTTTTCCCAAAATTTTTCATTATTAGTATAAAAATGAACAACTCCTTCTTCTACTTCCATATATGTCAAATTATCTAAATTTATAAGCATAATCTCTTCATCGGTTTTAATGGATATTTTCTTTTCTTTCAAAAATTCTTTGCTTTTTAATATCCTTTCATTTTCTTTTAATTTTTC
>CAYMUD010000127.1:0-4427 GCA_964393495.1 uncultured Clostridia bacterium
ATAATAGCCGGTACCATACTTTCAGATAAAAAGTGTGTTATAGAAAATTTGCCGGTAATTAAAGATGTGGTAGTATATAAAGATATATTGAAAAAACTAGGTGCAGAAGTTGAGTTTAATGATAAAGGCATACTAGTTGTTGATGGAAGCGGGATTAAAGATTGTAACTTATTAAATGGATTAACTAAGAAGCTTAGAGCATCTTACTATCTTCTTGGAGCAGGATTGGGAAGGTTTAAGGAAGTAACAATTTCATATCCTGGAGGATGCGACATAGGAGTAAGACCTATAGATCAGCATATCAAAGGACTTGAAGCTTTAGGCGGAGAATTTACCATAGAAGATGGATTAATAAATGTGAAAGCAGATAGATTAATTGGAAATAAAATATATTTAGATGTAGTAACAGTAGGAGCTACTATAAATATAATGTTGGCGGCGGTATACGCCGAAGGTAAAACTATAATTGAAAATGCTGCTAAAGAACCTCATGTAGTTGATGCAGCAAATTTTTTAAATGCCATGGGAGCAGATATCAGAGGAGCAGGTACTGATGTTATAAGAATAAAGGGTGTAGAAGAACTTCATGGTTGTAATTACAGCGTTATTCCAGACCAAGTAGAAGCAGGAACATATATGATTTCGGCAGCTTTAACTAAAGGTGATGTTATTATAAATAATGTGATTCCAAAACATCTAGAGCCTATTACAGCAAAATTGAAAGAAATGGGTATGGGTATTGAAGAATACGGAGACTCTCTAAGAGTTTTTTATAACAAAAAATTAAAACCAGTAAACATAAAAACACTACCTTATCCTGGTTTTCCTACAGATTTGCAGCAGCCTATGACGGTATTGTTGTCTACAGTAGAAGGAGACAGTATAGTAATAGAAAGTATATTTGAAAATAGATTTAAATACATAGAAGAATTATTGAAGATGGATGCTACAATAAAGGTAGAAGGAAGAACGGCGGTAATTAAGGGAGTAGAAAAGCTTAAAGCGGCAGAGGTTAAGGCTACTGACTTAAGGGCAGGAGCTGCTTTAGTACTTGCTTGTCTTGCAGCAGAAGGGACTTCTTCGGTATTGGATGTATATCATATAGACAGAGGTTATGAATTCATAGAAAATAAATTTATGAACTTAGGAGCAAAAATAAAAAGAATAGAAGATATAACAGACAAGTAAATTTAGCTGATGGTAACATCAGCTAAATTCAATAACGGAGGAAAGATGGGACTTAAATTTTGTTCTTTATTTAGCGGAAGTGATGGTAATAGTCAATATATAGAATGTAAAAGCACTAAAATCCTGGTAGATTCAGGAATGAGTGGTATTAAAATACAAAAACAGCTTAAAAATATAGATGTAGACCCCAAGGAAATACAGGCTATTTTTGTAACTCATGAGCATATAGACCATATAAAAGGGTCTGGAGTACTTTCTAGAAGATTTGATATACCAATATATGCAAACGAAAGAACTTGGGAAGCTATGCTTCCTAAAGTAGGAAAAATAAAAGAAAAAAACATAAAGACATTTGAAACAAACAAGGAATTAGCTTTTAAGGATTTAAATTTTAATTCTTTTAATATTCATCATGATGCAGTAGATCCTGTAGGTTTTACAGTGTCTAATAGCAAAAAAAAGATTTGTCTATTAACTGATACAGGAGTGGTAGATGAAAATATTAAAGAAAATTTAAATGATTTTGACTTGTTGCTTTTGGAAACAAACCACGATGTTGAAATGCTGAAAGTAGGTTCATACCCATTTAATTTAAAAAAAAGAATACTATCAAAATTTGGACATCTTTCAAATGAAACAGCAGGATATTTTCTTGCAAGTTTACTTAAGGATAGACAGGAGATAGTATTGTTGGGACATTTAAGTGCGGAAAATAATTTTCCTGAATTAGCCGAAAAAACAGTGAATAACATATTGGAAGAAAAGGGAATAATACCTGGTAAAAACGTACAAATAGAAATGACACATAGAGATAAGGCTGGTAAAATCTATACTTTAAAATAATATTAAGGAAAAATTAAGATAAATCTATTAACCTATAAGTATAAAATATAGGGAGGAGATATTATGGAAAAATATTATGAAGATAAAATAAAAGAAAAACCAGTTAAAATAAAGAAAAATGAAATAGAAATAAAAAATACTGAAGATAAAAAAAGAAAGTCAAAAGGATTTACATCATATATTGTTTTAGCCTTATGTGCAGCTATAATAGGTGGCATGATAGGAGGATATATATTTCCTACATACTTATATGGAAATGTAATACCATTGCCTGAAAAATTTCAACAAAAGATAGAACAAAATGAAAGTACAACAATAAATACTAGTGATAATATAAATTTTGCAGCTGCAGTAGTAGAAAAAGCATCAGATTCTGTAGTAGGAATTACAACGAGAGAGACTTTTAGAGATTATTTTGGAAGTCAGAAGATACAAGAAGGTATAGGATCAGGAGTAATAGTAAGAGAAGATGGATATATACTTACAAACTCTCACGTAATATCCGATGGAAACTCAGACAGTATAGAGGTCTTGTTTTCAGATGGAACTACTTCTTCAGCAGAAGTTCTGTGGTTTGAGTCCTTATTAGACTTAGCTATAATAAAAGTTGAGAGGACAAACTTAAAAGCGGCTGAACTAGGTGATTCAGATAGTTTGGTGGTTGGAGAACCAGTTGTGGCTATAGGTAATCCTCTATCCCTAGATTTAGATAGGACGGTAACTTCAGGTATAGTAAGCGGATTAGATAGGACATTAAGATTAGAAAATAGTGAAATTGAGCCTTTAATTCAAACGGATGCTTCAATCAATCCGGGAAATAGCGGCGGACCATTGCTAAATGCTCAAGGACAAATTGTGGGTATAAATACAGCAAAAATGGTATCAGCAGAAGGTCTTGGTTTTTCAATACCTATTAATGAAGCAAAACCTATACTAAATAAAATTGTTTCAGGGGAAAAAATTGAAGAAGTGTATATTGGTATTTCAGGAGTTGACTTAGATACTTATGAAGAAAGACTTGGAGTTAATCTAAATCCTGAATTTGGAGTAGTGATAGTAGAGATTCTTAAGGATTCACCGGCATATAAGGCTGGTCTTAAAGCTGGAGATATAATCCAAAACATAGATGGATATAGAATAGAAAATATGAACAATATTATCAGAAAACTTTATGAATATAATAAAGGAGATACTGTTGAGATTGAAATAATAAGAGACTCAGAAGAAATAGATATAGAATTAGAATTTGAAGAAAAACCTGAAAATTTTAATTAATTAAAATAGGAGGAAGTAATGAAGGATGTACTTATAGTGTATTTTACACGAACAGGAAACAGTGAAAATCTTGCAGAACAAGTAGGTGTAAAACTGCATGGAGAAATAGATGAAATAAAATCTAAAGTAAAATACCATGGAACTTTTGGTTTTATTCGGGCAGGGTATAGATCAGTTACAAATAAGGTAGACGAGATAGATTTTCAAAAAGATCCTTCAGAGTACAAAATATTAGTAATTGTTTCTCCTATCTGGGCATCTAATATTCCTTCTCCTATCAGGGCGTATATAGAAGAAAATAGAAAAAAAATAGATAAATTTGGTTTAATAATAAATGGTTCAATGAAAGAAAATAAAAAGGCATATGATAATTTTGCGGATCTATTGGGAAATCCCATATCAGAATATGTAGCCGACAACAGCAATATTAACTATGAAATATGTCAAAAAGAGTTGGAGGATTTTTCAGATAAAATTAGATTTGAGCTGGAAAAGGAAGAAGAAAATGAATAAACAATCACAAATATATACTTGTGAGGAACATATAGACATAGGAATAGATGACTTTGTTAACTATATTAAACAAGCTCCAAATATAGAGACAGTAAAAGATAAAAAATGTGATTATTGTGAAGAAAAAGCTGTGTACAAAATATCTTTAGAAATAAGTATATAGGCTTGTATTTATAATTACTAAGTGGTATAATATGAAAGCTTAATCCTTGCCCTTTAAATAGGGCCATAGTCCAAAAGGAGGTGAAGACAATGGTAAAATACGAAGGTGTTTTTATTTTAAAACCAAATATGGAAGAAGAAGAAAACAAGTCTCAAATTGAAAGAATTAAAAGTATAATCGAAGATAATGGTGGAAAGATTGATAATCTTGATGAGTGGGGTCAGAGAAGACTAGCTTATGAAATTAAGAAAAACAAAGAAGGTTACTACACTATTATAAACTTTCAAGCTGAGACTGATTTAATTAAAGAACTTGATAGAACAAGTAAAATTAATGAAAATATAATCAGACATATGATAGTTAGAGATGAAAACTAAAAAGGGGATTTAAACATGAATAATGTTGTATTAATAGGAAGATTAGTAAGAGACCCGGAATTAAAATT
>CAYMUD010000128.1:0-4405 GCA_964393495.1 uncultured Clostridia bacterium
CAAATTAAAAACTTTTTCTTGAATTTTGTTCAGATTAAAATTTTTCTTTATTAAACTCTTTTAAAAAACTAAACTTACTTATTAAACTTATTCATCAAACTAAAATTTTCCAACAACTCAGTACTAATATAAAATTTCCAACGGGATATTATAAATCTATTATATCACTTTTTAAAACAAATGCAAGCGTTTTCATAAAAAACTTATATTTCTTTAATTGAAATAGTAAAGGCAAGTATATTTTATTTAAAAGTAAAACCTTCCCCTTCCACTTCAGTTATATAAGATATTGAGAGAAAAGCTCGTTCGTCTGCATTTCTTACGAAATCTCTTATTTTGATATATTCTCTTCTTGATACAATAGTATTGAGAATGGATTTTTCTTCTTCGGAATATCCTCCTGTAGCATGATAAATAGTAGTACCTCTTCCAACTTCATCTAAAATAAATTTATTTATAGATTCATATTCATTTGATATTATCAACATATTTATTTTAATATTAAATCCTGATATCATTTTATCTATAACAAAAGAGTTTATTACTACACCAAGAAGTGCATACATACCGAGTCTTGCTCCAAATACAAAAGCAGCAAATAATACAATAAAGAAGTCGGCTATTAGTAAAGATTTACCTATATCAATGTGAGCAAACTTATTTATTATTTTTGCTACTATATCCGTACCTCCAGTAGATGCATTTTGATTAAAAACTATTCCCATACCTATTCCTGTAATAAAAATTCCAAAAATTAAGTTGATAAATAAATCATCAGTAAAAGGTTGATTCATAGGAACAGTAAGTTCTAAAATTGCCAGCATACCTGAAATAGCTAAACTTGAATAGATAGTGTTTGCTCCAAAGGATTTACCAAACATTATAAAAGCAAGTATTAGTAAAAACACATTAATAATAGCTAAAAATATACTTATAGGTATTTCAGGTATAAGATAACTTACAACCATTGCGAGACCGGTAGTTCCACCAACTGCTAAATTAGATGGAATTAAGAAAAAATACATCCCACAGGTTAATATTATCAACCCAATATTTATTATTATAAATTTTTTGATTTTTGCCTTCATGGTGTTTCTACCTCCTCATTGAATTAACGGCCGCCGATACCGCCACCGCCGCCACCGCCGCCACCACCGCCGGAGAAGCCACCACCTCCACCAGAACCGGAAGAAGTGTTGCTTACTGCAGTATTTAGTGAATTGTTAATACTTGTGGTTAAATTATCAAAACTGTTTGTAAGCTTATCAATAGAACTTCCTGTTGCTGCACTGTAGTAATACCATCCGTAACCAAATCTATAGTCACCGTCTCTTAGATCAGGATATACTACCTGAAGTTCTTTCATAACTTCCTTAGCTACTCCTAATGTTACAGCGTATACCATATAATGTTCCCATATAACTAATGATGGAAGTTCGTGTCTTTTCATTTCAGAAAAATGGTTTAAAAACTTTTTAAAGGCCATCCACCTTACATAATCTTCTTCACCTTTTTTACTACGCCTATTGATTGTTGCAATTAAAACCATAGATAAAAATCCGGAAATTATTAAACCTATACCTAAAGCATTCATTCTTGTGAAAAATAATGATAAAAATCCTAAGAATCCAAATCCGACCATGGAAAGAACTCCGATTATAGTAGTTTTCTTGTTAGATTCATCAAAAAAATTATGGTCTTCTGATATAGTTTTTATATCACTGATAAAATCATCCCAATAAAGTTTAAATGTTTTAGGATGTTTTTTAGCATATTTTTCAATTTCAGTAAATACTACACTTTCTCCGTCATCTGATATTTCGTGAAAAAGCAGATCCATTACTTCCTTTTCATGAAGGCTAAAATCTCCCTCTTTTTCTGTTTTTACAGCTGCAAAGCTAGTTTCTTCTTTTTTGAAAATTGAAAATAAAGCAAATCTACTTTCTTCTTCAACTTCTTCTAATTTAAGAAATCCTCGTTGGGCTAAGTCGATAATAGTTGCGGTAAAATCCGTAGAGTTAGGACGCCCTTTTCTTATAAGATATCCAAGTTCTCCAGGAGAATAATCAGCCGGTAGTTCTCTATAATAATCTCCATTAAATTCTGTATCATAAGGTTTTGCATACTTTATTCTCATGAAAATTCCAAATACTGCGGCACCTATCACAGAAAGACCACCAAAAGCCCAATCAAATTTAGCTAAAGCTCTTTTTCTATTAGCTGCATCAGCCAGGTCTTGCTCTTCCTCTAAAATGTCATCAAGAGCCGATTTATTAGTTTTCAAATTATTGTTATTTACTATTTCAGGAGTAAAGGTTACTCTACCTTCTAAAAAAGTCCTTGGAGGAAGAGTATCAATATACCAGCTTACTTCCTGGGAATTGATTAATTCCACATTTCCACTTAAAGGACCGTGTCCCCAAGCCCTTAAATCCTCTTCCTTTGATTCTTCTGCTAGTAACAAAGTCACAGTTACATTATCCTGAGGAATATCATTTTCATCACCTATAAATTGATAATAAAGTTCTCCAATATCATCGTGTATTTTAACTTGATTGTGAACCTCATATTGAAGTAAAAAAGTACGTTTTTCATTAAAAGCATCAATACTCCAGTCAACCAAAATGCTGTTGCCTTCATCCTTAGTAAGATAAGTCCCCGGAGGACCGTAATCATCTCCAGGGTTATATTCATAGGATTTACCCTCTTCAGATACTTTAATATCAGTAATATTTACTCCAGAGTCCATACTTAGATTTTGATAAAAACCGTTGTACTGTCCTTGGAAGTATATAGTTCGGTACTCATTAATTACTAAAGTTCCATCTTTTAATATCTCTGCTTCTATATTTACCCTCTCAATATCCATAGATCTTTCAGCATATGCATTATTGTCTATAGAAATTGTAAAAATCAATATTAAAGACATCACAAAAACAAGTAATACCTTCTTGGAATTTTTCATATTTAACCTCATCAATCAAATTTTACTTCAACATTTTCTCTTGCTTCAGGTTCTTCTTCTAAATTAAAATAATCAGCTGCAGTAAAATTAAATATTCCTGCAATTAAACTGTTTGGAAATAGTTTAATCATGGTATTGAACTTTTGTACAGTATCATTGTAAAACTGTCTAGAGAAAGAAATTTTTCCTTCTGTATTTGTAAGTTCATCCTGCAAGTTTCTGAAATTTGCATCCGCCTTTAATTCAGGATAGCTTTCAGCTACTGCAAACAAAGACTTAAGGGTATTTGTAAGTTGACTTTCCGCTTGAGCTTGTTCGTTTACAGAGTGTGCATTTATAGCCTGGGATCTTGCTTGGGTGATTTTTTCAAAAGTTTCCTGCTCGTGTTTAGCATAAGCCTTCACGGTGTTCACAAGATTTGGAATAAGGTCGTATCTTCTTTTTAATTGAACCTCTACCTGAGACCAGGC
The DNA here is from genome assembly GCA_964393495.1 of uncultured Clostridia bacterium. Lineage (GTDB taxonomy): Bacteria > Bacillota > Clostridia > Tissierellales > Dethiosulfatibacteraceae > UBA8670. Next base: position 3,436 of record CAYMUD010000128.1, read on the forward strand.
ATTTGCTACTCTTTCTTTTAAGGTTACGAATTTATTGTATGCAAAAATTAAATATGCTGCTACTGCTATTATAATACCTATAAATATAAACATATTATTCCTCCTAAAAAGTTATTTACTATATTTTACCACTACTTTAGGTCGTATACAATCATACTTTACTTATATTTTTATTAGGAATATAAAAAATCAAGCAGATTTAATTGCTTGATTTTTTGCCTTCATTATAATTTTGGAATTGGAATTTTGTTTATTCCACCTGGTGTTAGCTTGCTCTTAAAGTCATTAAGATATGGAACTTCTTCCCTAGCCCATTTGAGCATTTCATCATCAACTATGTGAATAAGAATTTCTTCTTTATTCTCAGAAGCTTCAATTAAAACATCACCTAAAGGACTTACCAGTTTACTTTTGCCACAGCTGTTACTTCCTACATTATTAACGCCAAAGATAAATACTGTATTATCCAGAGCTCTTGCAGGCAATTGTATGTCCCACCTATGAGAGGATGCTACGCTCCATACCGACGGACAAACTATCATATCTGCACCTTGTAAAGCTAGAAGCCTACTTGTTTCAGGGAATTCTATTTCATAACATATTAAAATTCCAACCTTCCCTACTTTTATATCAAAAACAGGGTATTCTATATTTCCCGACTTAAAGATATTATTTTCTCTACCCCATAATACACTTTTCCTTACCACTCCTCTTAATTCTCCAGTAGTATCTATGACAGCAGCAGATATATATAAATCTTGGTCATTAGTTTTTTCTATAAAGGGACAGATAATGGAAGCATTAGCTCTTTTTGCCTCTTCTTTTATGGCAGTTACTGTCGGGCCATTTCTGTCTTCTCCTAATTTCAAAAAAGCTTCTTTACTTAAATGATAACCAGTTGTCCACATTTCAGGCAGTACTATTAGATCAACTTCTTCCTTTGCTGCTTCTCTAATAAACTTTATACCTC
>CAYMUD010000129.1:0-4392 GCA_964393495.1 uncultured Clostridia bacterium
TCATCAACTGCTCTGTAAAAAAGTTCAGGATATGATTCTTGTCTTTGTTCATTTAAATCACAGGGATGAATCCAAGTATGGTGTTCTAAGTTCATATAGTCTTCAGTATCCTTGATATCCTTGGTGATTATTGCTTTTGTTATTATATATGGTTTTTTAAGAATTTTTTCAAAAAGTGAAAAAAACTTGAATTTCGTACCTTTTTTATCTGGAAACAATTTAAGTAGAGAAGCGGCTTCTCTTAAACTTTCATCTACATCTGATTTCTCTAGAATTATGCCGTATAGTTCTTTTAATGCTTCCTTATTTAAAGTGTAAACTATATCTTTATCTACCTTATTGAGGGTAAAAATTTCCCCCATTGGAAAATCTAGAGGTCCCATTTTCCTAAGTTTCTTTGCCATAAAAACATCTAGATACATTTCAAATTTCTTGTGATAATGGGAGTAAATATTGGTGGTTGGATCATTATTATCCTTTACCCCAGAGTAGTAAAATATAAAGGGATGTGTTATGGAATCTAAGGAATGATGACATATATATCCAAATAGATAGGATAGGTATTTTTTCTTAAGCTCCTGATTTTCAAGATTGTTAATGTAGTCGGTCATTATATAAAAGAGCTCACTGGTGGGAGAAGTATGGATTAATCCACCGTAATTCTGTATTCCTTTGTCTTTTTTCCAGGGAGATACTCCATTGTATAAAAAGAAGTCTGGCCCTTGACACCCTAAATTAAATAGATCACGGTTTGATTCTATAATAGATCTGGGACCGAAGTTGATTTTTTCTAATACTAATTCGCCACAGTAGTAGTGATTTAAAAGATCTGACATAGTAACCTCCTTATGTTCTTATATTATATTTTACCATATTTTAGTGAAATTAGTATATATAATTATTGACTTAAGTATATACAATGTATATACTATAATTAGAGGTGATGAATATGTACACACAAATAAAAAAATGGGGAAACAGTAATGCTGTAAGAATTCCTAAAGAACTACTAGATACTCTTGGGCTTAAAGAAAATGATAAAATTGAAATAAGAATAGAAAATAGTAAATTAATTATAGAACCTATATATAAGCATAAATCATTAGATGAGAGAATAGCAGAATATAAAGGTGAGTACAACTATGGCGAATGGGATACAGGGAAACCAGAAGGGAATGAGGTGCTGTAATGACTTATCAGCCAAGACAGGGAGATATAATACTTTTGGAATTTGATCCTCAAGCCGGGCATGAGCAAAAGGGAAAAAGACCTGCTTTAATAATAAGCAATAATACATACAATGATTTTTTAAATATTTCTTTAGTATGCCCAATTACCAGAACTGAAAGAAAATTTCCTCTTCATGTAAAACTTGATGACAATCTAAATACAAAAGGTTTCATTATGTGTGAGCAGGTAAAAGCTTTAGATATAAGGGCAAGAAATGCAGTGTTTTTTGAAAGAGTATCCAAGGAGATTATTGATGAAGCTGTTGATATAGTAATAGGATTTGTTGAGTAAAATATCATAAATGCCCCTTGACTTTTATGAGTGAGGGGGTTATTATTTACTTAACGACTGAATACTTGCTCATATGTTCAGATGAAAGGATGTTAATATGAATAAAAAAGATATAGATACCTGTGATACTTACTGTATCCACGATGATAGAGTGGATGAGGTTAGAAAAAGAATGCCTAAAGATGAAAAGCTTTATGATTTAGCTGAATTTTTTAAGGTTTTTGGAGATTCCACTAGAGTAAAAATACTTTACACCCTATTTAAACATGAAATGTGTGTTTGTGATATAGCGGCGGTGCTTTGCATAAGTCAATCAGCTGTATCCCATCAACTTAGATCATTAAAAAATGCTAGACTGGTTAAAAGTAGAAGAGATGGGAAGATAGTGTATTATTCCCTAGATGATGACCACGTGAAGACTGTTTTTGAGCAGGGATTCGACCATATAAACCATGGAATGATAGATTGGAGGAAATAATGAGTGAAAAATTAAATCTCAAATACGATGAGGACAGAGGAATTTACTATGAAGAAGTGGAGACTCAGGACTGTGATGACTGCTCTTGTGGGAATTGCCAGGACAGTGTAAAAGAGGAATCTACTTTTGAAAAGAAGGAAGAGGAGCCAAGTTGTTCTTGTGGACACTGCAAAGTAGATATAGATGTAACAGAGGAAAAACCAAAAGATTCAGAAAAAAATTTAGAGGACCTTGGAAAAAGATTTACTAAAGATCAGATAGAAATGGCTACCATAATATTAGGAGCATTACTCTTTATCGCAGGGCTTATATATAGTGGAAATTTTTATATAGATTTAGGTCTTTACATGACTGCCTATGTAATATTAGGCTTTGAGATTATTTTAAAGGCTGTTAAGAACATACTTAAGGGAGATTTTTTTGATGAAAACTTTCTTATGTCAATAGCTTCTATTGGAGCTATTGCTTTGGGAGAATATCCAGAAGCAGTAGGAGTTATGCTTTTTTATAGGGTTGGAGAGCTTCTTCAAGAAAGAGCAGCGGACAATTCTAAAAAATCCATAAAAGCACTGTTAAATATAAAACCAGATTATGCTAATTTGGTAGTAAATGGTGAAAGTAAAAGAGTATCTCCAGGGGAAGTCTCAATAGGAGATATGATTTTAGTAAAGCCCGGAGAGAAAATACCTTTAGATGGAAAGATAATCAACGGAAGCACTTCAGTTGATAATTCAGCTTTGACAGGAGAATCAATGCCTGTAGATATAGAAGAAGGAGACAATGTACTAAGTGGAAGTATAAATAAACAGGGACTTATAACTGTAGAAGTAGAAAAAGAATTTAAAAATTCTACAGTTTCAAGAATACTGGACTTAGTTCAAAATGCCAGCAGTAAAAAATCTAAAACTGAGAACTTTATAACAAAATTTGCAAAATACTATACACCAACTGTAGTTTTTTTGGCGGCAGCAATTGCTGTTGTTCCACCTTTGATTTTAGAAGGAGGGGAATTTAGGGAATGGATATACAGAGGATTGATATTTCTAGTGGTTTCTTGTCCTTGTGCCTTGGTTCTTTCTATACCATTGGCTTATTTCGGAGGATTAGGAGCAGCTTCCAGCAATGGTATTCTTATAAAAGGTGGAAACTATCTAGAAGCATTGACCAAGGTAGATAAGGTGATATTTGATAAAACTGGAACACTAACTAAAGGTAAATTTAAGGTGACTAAAGTTCTTGGCTTTAATGGTTTTAATGATAAAGAGGTATTGGAATATGCGGCATATGGAGAGGCCTATTCTAATCACCCTATAGGAAAATCTATAAAAGCAAAATACCAAAAAAATATAAATGAAGAGAATATAAAATCTCAAATAGAACTAGCAGGATTTGGGATAGAAGCATTAGTATACAATAAGAAAATTCTTGTAGGCAATCAAAAACTAATGCTTAAAAAAGCTATAGATATAAATGAAGAAATAATTGATGGGGGAAGCTTAGTTTATGTGGCAGTAGAGGGAAAATTTGCCGGATATATAGTGATAAAAGACGAGATTAAGGCAACCACCATCCAAGCTATAAAAAACCTTAAGAAGTTAAATATAAAGAAAACTATAATGCTGACAGGAGATAAGGAAAATACTGCTTCTGAGATAGGAAATCTTATAGGGATAGATGAATACCATTCTCAGCTTTTACCAGAAGACAAGGTAAAAATTCTTGAAGATAATCTGAAATCTGGTGAAGGAAAAACCATATTCGTAGGAGATGGTATCAACGACGCTCCAGTAATAGCAAGGGCAGATGTAGGAGTAGCTATGGGAGGTTTAGGATCAGATGCTGCAATAGAGGCGGCGGATATAGTTCTTATGACCGACGAACCAGATAAACTTGTACATTCCTTTAAGATAGCTAAAATGACGAGAACCATCGTATGGCAAAACATAGTATTTGCTCTAGGAGTAAAGGCCTTGGTAATGGTACTTAGTACTTTCGGATTAGCTCAGATGTATCAGGCAGTCTTTGCTGATGTTGGAGTGGCTCTTATAGCAGTATTAAATTCTGTACGTATATTGAAGATAAAATTATAAAGGAAAAAGATACTTCCTATGGTATATGAACCATAGTGAAGTATCTTTTTTTAGACCCCTCATGGGTGATTTAGTACAGCTATTTTCAGGGTGACAAAACTAAAGAATGAAAAACAAGATCCTTCGACGTTGCTCAGGATGACTAATTTAGTGTCACTCTGAGGTACGAAGAGTCTAAGATCCTTCGACGTTGCTCAGGATGACTAATTTAGCGTCACTCTGAGGTACGAAGAGTCTAAGATCCTTCAAAATTTTTGTCCATCCTGAATGAAATGAAGGATCTATGTTTTTAAAATTCTTTAG
>CAYMUD010000130.1:0-4368 GCA_964393495.1 uncultured Clostridia bacterium
GCGGCTACTTACGAAATAATATTCTATCAAATTAATTCGTACTTGTCAATACATTATTGTAATAATAACATCTGCCTTCTGATTGAGATGTGATAATAACATCTGCCTTTATTTAAATATCATATCTTCTCTAACTATCTTATAATCTTTTATATTTAAAGTCAATTTTTTTAAAAGTTCTACTAATTCTTCCATTTTTATAGCACCTTCATTGGAAAATATACCCTGAACTTTTAATGTTGCATTATTATTTTTAAAATCTACTAATTCAATTTTTTCTATAAATTTTCTCCCATCAAATTTTTTAATTTTTTTTCTTCTTTTTTTAATTTTAACCCTTTCAACCATTTGTTCTTCTTTAAAAAAATTATCATTGATACTATTTAATTCATCTATATCTGTATTTTCTAATACTAAATCTATTTTATATATTACGTATTCTAATCTAGCAGCAAGAGTTTTATTGTTTTCTGATTCTTCTGCATTTATCACCTGAAAATATTCTGGTAGCACTTTATTTAATCTTTCTTTGATTGTATTAGGATTTTCAGAGTTTTCTAATTCTATCTCTATATAATCTCCATATGTTTCTAAACCTAATGATAAAGGCATAGCAAAAGAAAATTTCGGATGTGGATTGTAGCCTTTAGAATACAAAATCTTTATTTCTGCTCTTCTAACTGCCCTTTGAAGAAGTCTTATAGTATCCAAATGAGAAATGAATTTCAATCTATCAATTTTCTTATATTTAATTATTACTTTCATAGCATGGTCCTTTCATAATACTATTATTAACACCGCATTTATGACATAACACTTTACAGTCTGATGTTACACTTTCATTTTCAGATTTCACTTTTTCTCTTATTAAGAATTCTTTCTTTATTCCTGTGTCTATAAAATCCCAAGGTAAAATTTCGTCTAAATTTCTCTTTCTTGTTGTGTAAAAATCCGGATCTATATCTGCTTCAGTAAAAGCTTCTATCCATTTATCAAATTCGAATTTATCATCCCATCCATCGAATTTACATCCTTTTTTCCAAGCTATTTCAAGTACTTTTGATATTTTTCTATCGCCTCTTGCAAAAACTCCTTCTAGGTAACTTCTTTCCGGTTCATGATAATTATATGTAATTTTCTTGTCTTTAATATTATTTTTAAGAAGGTTGATTTTGTCATAAAATTTCTCTATATCATTTTGAGCTTCCCACTGAAAAGGTGTAAATGCTTTAGGTACAAAGCATGAAACACTAGTAGTAAGCTTAAAATTTCCTTTTATTTCTTCCTTAGGCCTTTTGAAAAACAAATCTTTAATTTTATAAGCTAATTCTTTTATTCCTAATACATCATTTTCTTCTTCTCCTGGAAGGCCTATCATAAAGTATAGTTTAACACTAGACCATCCTAGATCAAATAATTCTTTTAATTTTCCCGTAATATCCTCTTCTGTTATATTTTTATTTATTATATCTCTCATTTTTTGAGTTCCTGCTTCAGGTGCAAATGTAATACTAGATTTTCTAACGCTTTGAATTCTATTTATTAATTCATCTGAAAGAGAGTCCATTCTTAATGATGGTAGTGCCACATTTATATTATCTTTTTCATATTGATCTAACAAATCAATAATTAAGTTATCTATATCAGAATAATCACCACTACTTAAGGATGATAGCGATATTTCTTCGTGACCAGTATTTTTTAGTAGTTTCTTTCCTTGGTTTATAATAGTTTCTTTATCTTTTTCTCTTACAGGACGATAAATCATACCCGCCTGACAAAACCTGCAACCTCGAGTACATCCTCTGAAAATTTCGACAATTACTCTGTCATGGACAGTCTCAATGTAAGGAAGAATAGTTTTCTCAGGGTAAAAAGAATTATTCAAATTTTTTATAATTCTTTTTTTAACCACAGATTTTGCGTTTTTATTTATTGTTTTTCTTCCACTTATTAAACCCTTTTCAAAATATTCTACTTCATAAAATTTTGGAACATAAATTCCTTCTATTTTAGAAGCTTTTTCAAGAAATTTATGTTTGTTATAATCTTCATTTTTTTTCATATTTTTTAATAAATTCGTTAACTCTAGAGTTACTTCTTCTCCTTCACCTATTACAAATATATCAATGAATTCATAAAGAGGCTCTGGATTATATGCGCAGGGCCCTCCTGCAATAACTAAAGGATCTTTTTCTTCTCTATCTTTTGATTTTATAGGTATCTTACCTAAATCTAATATATTTAAAATATTAGTATAGCTCATCTCATATTGAAGAGTAAATCCAATAATATCAAATTCTTTTATGCTTTCCCAACTTTCTATAGCAAATAGTTCCAAATCATTTTTTCTTAGTTCTTCTTCCATGTCTGTCCACGGCGCGAAAACTCGCTCACACCAAATATCTTTTTCATTATTCAACATATTGTACAATATATGCATACCTAAGTGAGACATTCCTATTTCGTATACATCAGGAAAAGCAAATAAAAATCTTAAATCAATATTATCTTTGTTCTTATTATAGCTATTTAATTCTCCACCAGTATATCTAGCAGGTTTTTGAACGTTTTTTAGTATTTTCTCTATATTATTTGTCATATTAATCATCCTCTTTTTAGTTTTCTTATTATTTCTATTTCTTTTTTATAACCTTCTAATTCATTAGGCGTTTCCAAGTAAAATGGTATATTCTCAAGTTTGTTGTTGTTTATTAGATTTTCAAAAGTTTTCATTCCTAAATATCCTTCACCTAAAGGTGCATGTCTCTATTTGCTTTTACCATAAGGCCAAACTATCATTGAAAGGTTATAGCTCCTATTTTTCTTTATATTAATGTTTTATTATGATATCATATATCTTAAAGTAATACTATATTTTAAGGAGGAGAATTATGAGTTATAAAAAAGAAGCTTATGAATTAAAAGCAAAATCAATTATCAAAAATTTTAAAAAGAGAAAAATAAATGGCTTTTATTATTCTACCAAAGAAGAGGCTCTTGAAAAGGCTTTAAGTTTAATAGAAAAAAATTCCACGATATCTTGGGGTGGCTCCTCTACTATTGATGAGATTGGATTATTAGATGCGGTTAAAAATGGAGAATATAAAGTTATTGATAGAGATACTGCGGAAAATAGTGAAGAAAGATGGGAAATTATGAGAAAATCTTTTTTTGCTGACAACTACATAACTAGTTCTAATGCTTTAACTATTGATGGTGAACTTGTAAATATAGATGGTAATGGTAATAGAGTAGCTGCTATGTCATTTGGACCGAAAAAACTCATTATTATAGTTGGAATGAATAAAGTAGTAAGAGATGTAGAAACTGCTGTAAAAAGGGTTCAAAACGATGCTGCACCTCCTAATGTAAAAAGACTTAATTTAAACACCCCTTGCAGCCAAACGGGTTATTGTATGGATTGTTACACAGATGACTGTGTTTGTGGTCAAATTTTAATAACTAGATATAACAGATTAAAAGATAGAATTAACGTTATCGTAGTTGGTGAAGAACTTGGATTTTAATTATTAAGGACGGTTAAAAATTTGAATTTAAATAAAAAAACACTAAAAAGATTTGATTTTATTTTAATAATCGATGTAATAATCTTATCTATTTACGGATTAATAATGATTAATAGTGCAACATCTGGCGGTAGTTTTTTATCTAATCCATATGTTAAAACTCAATTAATAGCCTTTGTCTTAGGTTTAGTGGCAGTAGCAGTGCTTATATTTATCGACTATGAAATTTACGGTAATTTATATTTAATAATATACGGAATTTCCAATATACTACTTCTAGCTGTTTTGCTTTTCGGATTTGGGGAAGATCAGTGGGGAGCTAGAAGCTGGTTATCCGTTGGTCCTATTACCTTTCAACCCTCAGAAATAGCAAAAATAGGTATAATTATATCTTTATCTAAATTTATAGAGAAAAACGAAAATACTTTGAATAAACCATTAACTTTAGTAAAGATATTAGCTTTTGCAGGTCTTCCAATAATCCTTATCTTAATGCAGCCGGACTTTGGTACTGCAATGGTTATGCTGTTTTTCATAGCAATTATGCTTTTTATAAGCGGAATAGACTACAAATATATTGTTTCCGCAGTAATTCTAGCTCTTGCCACCTTACCAGTTATTTATATGAATTTAAAGGAATTTCAACTTAATAGAATTAAAGTTTTTTTCAATCCTTTATTGGATCCTCAAGGTGCGGGATATCAAGTCTTACAATCAAAAATTGCTATAGGTTCGGGTAAATTGTTTGGTAGAGGTTTATATCAAGGTGTGCAAAATGAATATGGATTTTTGCCAGCTAAGGAGACTGATTTTATTTTTGCAGTAATTGGTGAAGAAC
>CAYMUD010000131.1:0-4357 GCA_964393495.1 uncultured Clostridia bacterium
AGTGGAGTTGTTTCAGAAGAATCTCTGTCGGGAACTTTTACAGGAGTGATTTTAGATACTGGTTTAGTGGAAGCTGAAGGTAGAATAGAAATGGAGGCAGGGGAGTCTATTGTAGATTCTGTAATGGATATATTTAATGGAGATGAGGATACTGAAGAGACGGAAGAAGTTTCTGAAGAATATATAGAAGTCACGGACCTTTTGTTTGCAGAAATATATAAGGAACTTAAGCTAGGGGATAGTCAAAAAGTTAAGGCAACAATATTTCCTAGAGAAGCTACTAATAAAGAAGTAACATACACTAGTTCTAATCCATCGGTAGTAAGGGTAAGTCAATCAGGTAATATTACTGCTTTGGATAGTGGAATAGCAAATATCACTGTAACTTCCCAAGATAATACCTCACATTTTGATGTTATGGAAGTAGTTGTTGAAAAAGATTATGAAGACTATACAGATGAAGAGATAGAAAAAGATAAGATAGGTATGACGGTTTTTGACAAAGAGACTAAAGACGATGAATATCAAAAGGCTTTTTCGGATATTAAAAGGGAAGGCATATCTACTGAAGCGCAAAATAGAGCTGATAAAGTAATAGATGAAGTAAAAAATTTAGAAAAACCTGAACTAAAGATAGAAAAAAAAGAATCAGAGGATATTCCAATATTAGAGATCCAAAGGACTGAAAAAATTAAAGAAATAAAAACTAAAGATTACAAAAATATAGATGAATTTAATAATGATGCAGGAGAGGAAGTAAGGAAATTTAAAGATCCTGCTAAAAATGTTATAAGAATGTTTATAGATAAAATACCTAAACCAGGAGGAGTAGATGTTTTTCATGAATTTGCTAAAGAAAAGGCAGGAGAATATTTAGATAGTCAGGAGGGTAACTATAAAAAAAGTGATAAGGAAATAAAGGATCAGCTTTATAAAACTTTCAGTTCTGATAATACCCACTTTGCCTTAAAATATCTTAAAGATAAAGCCGAAGCTAACTCTTTTGTATCATTGTTCGCATATCCTATAAATAAAATATTCGGTTCAAAAGAAACAAACTATAAAGAAGCAGTATTTACTGAATATAAATCCCTAAAAGATGGAATACAGAATAATATAAATAGGGGAATGAATAAGGAAAAAGCTATCAGTATGGCTAAAAATGATTTTGTATACAACGATAACTTCGATACTACTTTCGATGCTATAGAAAGCTCAAAACCAGGACTTCAAAGGTTTTACGCTATGAGACAGGGTGGAAAGGAAAATCAAGTAGTTACCGGGTCAAAGAATGAATTTCATTCTAATAGTGCCAGGTTTGAAAAATATTTAGAATTATTTGAAGAAAATATGGAATTTGAGGGGTAGTTATGGGTAGAAAAATATTTTTGATTATAATGGTATCAATATTAGTAATATTATCTCTAGGGGTTAATGCTTGGGGTGATAATGTAAAAAATGAGGAAGTTGAGCTTTTCAATCAAGTTAAGGATTTAGGCTACACTAGAGTCTATGTAGATATAGATGATGAAACTTCACTGCTGCAAATAGATATAAATGAAGGAGATTTTATTAAAAATATTAAAGACTTTTTTATTTTGATGAGAAGAAACTATAATTCTTTAAATTATGTAGTAGAGCTTCAAGATTTTAGCGGCAAAATTTATCAAATAAGTACAAAAGGAGAAAAGATAGATGCATATATTAATGGAGAGATATCAGAAAATCAATTTTTAGATTTAATAGAATATACTGATGTACGGAGTATAGAGGAAAAATTGAAAACGGACATTGAAATACTAGATTTTTTAGTATATGGAATCAATATTAATGAAAAAGAGGCAGAAGTTGACCTGATTTATAGAGGAGAAAATCAAGATAATATAATATCCGATTTGCCAAATATTCATATGTTGATAATCCAGTATGCTCCTTACGTAGAAAACACTAAAATAAATTTGGAAAATCATATTAAAGATGAGTTCCTGCAATTTGAAATAGAAACTGATAAACTATTAAATTTATTAAAAGAAGAAATAACACAAGAGTCCTATTACGAAAGCATTGAAATTTCTCTAGAAGAACAGACAAGTTTTCTGGATATAGAAAAGGAATTAGGAAAACTAGATTTTGCCTTCATTGGAGTTCTAGTAGTTTTTGCTTTAATAGGAATATATATGGGATTTATTAGATCATTGTTCAGCATACTGAGTTATATATTGGGTTTAGTCGGAGCGTATTTTATTTCTCCTTTTATAGTTGATTTTCTTAAAAATATAGATGGAGTGGTGAACTTTATTCATGACAGACTTTACTCATCTAATATAGACAGAAGTATATTGAATCTTAATATTAGTTCAATCAATAGTCTAAGAGGAAATAATCCTGTTCTGGATGGATTAATTAAAGAAAATGAAGCTCTATTATCTGATAATATAACTGCAATTGAGATGTTAACAAACTTAATTTTATCAGGTATAGTTATCTTTATGATATTTATCATACTAAAGATAATTATAAAGAGAATAGGAAAATCTTTACATAAAAACATAAAAGGAGAAATGAGTAAAAAGATAAATAGATTAATGGGATTTTTGGTGGGAGTATTAATCGGAGTATTTAATGTTATTGTATTTGTAATTGTTTCGTCTCCTTTTATTTCTATGACTTCCAACAGTGATATCTTAGTTATATTTAATAATTCATATTTCTTTGAAAGAGTGGTTAGTCTAATTTTTTAAGATTTATAACAGGAATAAAATAATTATGATATTGATGTAATAAAAATTTATTAATTATCGCTGAATGAAACTATCTCAAGCAGAGCTTGTGAAGGATACAAAAAACTACCCTTATGTCTTAGAAAATTTATAAGATTAAAACAATGGCACTTTTCAATAAAAAGTGCCATTGCTTGTTTAATCTAAATTATATTTTTTGATGATATTTTATTATCTGATTATCATTATAGGTATACTTATATGATGAACAACTTTGTTAGTGACACTACCAAGCATAAATCTTTTTTTCTCCTTCATTGTATGAGTTTTCATAATTACTAAGTCGTAATTACCCTCTTCAACTTCATCTAAAATAGCTGAGGCTGGGTCTCCTTCAGCGATAATTGTATCTGTTTCTATATCTTCCTGTTTATAAAACTTCGCTACGGTTTTTATAAAATTTATATAATTATACTTTTCTCCTTTTATGAATTTATTTTCAAGGTTTTTCTTACTGTAATTTTTTGTGTTTTCTTTTATATTATGTTTTTGGCTAGCTCCTGCTAGAGTGTTTTCGTCTACAAGGCCATAGTTTCCAAAAGGGTTTAACATTCGGCCATCATCTATTAATCGATTGTTATTAATCTCTGCTAATATTTTCCTGGTATTGTCAACATTTAATAAAGTAATTTTGCTATTAAATTTTTTAGCTATTTCAACAGCTTCAGCAATTGCAGTGTTTTCATCAGAATTTTTCTCAATTGGAATAAGTATATTCTTCACTTTTCAATCCTCCTTCATAAAAAAATAAATATTTATCCTTACATTAAATACTTACCATACTTAATAGATAATATTCATTTAAAAGTGAGACTGTCTATTTTCACTATAACTATTTAAACATTATTGCTAAAACGCAATAAAATATGATAAAATTAAAAAAAGAGATGGGAATTATATATATTAATGGAGGGGTATTATGAAATTTATTAAGGGTCTTTTTAAGTTTTTATTGAGTGTTGTTTTGGTTATAGCTGTAGTAGCAGGACTTATTTATTATTTGATAAGTTCTCCTGGAAAGGAAGTAGATGTGACTTATACTGAGAAAGATTTTGAATCTTACTTAGAAAAAGGTGGAATCGTCTTTGATGAGAACCATGCTTCAGCGGAAGATTTTTTTGCTGGAAATGTGGCAGCTACAGGACAGGTTCCAGTAAGTACGGTAGTTACAAATGAAGAACTTACAGCAATTGCTAATAAGTCTATGAATGAGAACTCTGTAATGAAAAATGTTAAAATTAAGTGCATAGGGGATGATGAGATGATTATGTCCTGCGAACTAGGGGATATAAGCCCTTTGATAGATAAATTTCCTTTTTTAGAGAGATTTGAAAGAGGTTTAAAAATAGTAGAAAATAAACCTATATATATGAATGCAACCTTATTTTATGATGAAAATACTCAAATGTTCGACGGAGTAACTAAAGAGCTCTACGTAGGAAAGGTTAAGATACCTACTGGGCAGGCAAATGATAATTTAAGACCTGGTGGTACTGCTCTTAACAGAGCCATAAAGAATCTAGAAGGATTTTCAGTTAATTCCTTCAAAGTAACTGAAGAAGGCTTTAATTTTGATG
>CAYMUD010000132.1:0-4353 GCA_964393495.1 uncultured Clostridia bacterium
GTAAAGACAAAGTAACAAGCATAGATTATAAAGACGCAAATGCATTAGGAAGATATGTTACTGAAAGAGGTAAAATACTACCTAAAAGAGTTACAGGAACTTGTGCAAAACACCAAAGAATGGTAGCAAAGGCTGTAAAAAGAGCAAGAAGTGTGGCTTTATTACCATATACAACAGATTGATACTAAGCGCGGCTACGCCGCGTTTTTTTATTATGGATTTAAAAAACAAAGGATAAGTCCCCTTGTTGAACAAACTAGTTATATTATTACTTTACTTGTGATAAAATAAAACGATAAATAAAATACGGGAGGACAAAATGATAAATAAAGAAAGATTAATTGAAAGATTTATGAGATATGTAAGAATTAACAGTGAAACTGGAAATGAAAAAGACTTTAGTGATTTAATAGTAAAGGAGCTTCAAGATTTAGGGTTAGAAGTAAAAAGGGATAAATCAGGAGAAAAAATTGCTTCGAATTCCAACAATATCTACTGTTTTGTAGAAGGAGAAGGAAATAAGTCTAGAATATACAGCGCACATATGGATACAGTAAAACCAGGAATAGATATAAATCCCGTGTTAGAAAATGGATATATAGTAAGTGATGGAGATACTATTTTAGGAGGGGATGACAAAGCAGGAATTTCTATAGTAATGGAGGCATTGACAACAATCATAGAAAGAAAAGAAAAACATAACCCTATAGAAATAGTATTTACAATAAGCGAAGAGGGCGGACTTAATGGTTCTAAAAACTTAGAATATTCTATGATAAATTCAAAGGAAGGCTATGTATTTGACAGTGGTGGAGAAGTAGGCACAATAATAAATCAGGCACCATCACAGAAAAAACTTAGGGTAGAAGTTATAGGAGAAGCATCTCATGCTGGAGGGGAACCTGAAAAGGGAATTAGTGCTATAAATGTTGGAGCAGAAGCAATAAGCAATATGAAACTATTGAGGATAGACAAAGAAACTACAGCTAACATAGGAACTTTCAAAGCGGAAGGGGCTACAAATATTGTAAACCCTAAAGCGTTTATAGAAGCAGAAGTAAGAAGTTTATCAGAAGAAAAACTAAGTAAACAGACAAATCATATGATAGAAAGCTTAGAAAAAACTGCAGAAAAGTATAATGCCCAGGTAAAGATAGATATAGAGGATTTGTACCCAGCATATAAATATTCAAATGATGATAGTTTAATTAAGGAAGTAGAAAATGCTATGGTAAAACTAGGCATAAAAGCTAAAAAACAAAGCTCCGGAGGCGGAAGTGATGCTAATATTTTCTATAAAAATGGTATAAAAACTATAAATCTTGGCTTTGGTGGCAACCATGCACACACACTAAAAGAGAATTTGAAAATTGATGATTTTGTTAAACTAGCTGAAGTTTCTTATTTATTGATGACCCAGTAGAATATATTAAGAAATCTTAATATATTCCCTTTCTATTTTGATTCTTTAAGGGTATGTATATATAACAGGAGGATTATTATGGGAAGAGAAAATATTACTTTTGGTGGACAAAAGGTAACATTAATTGGTACTGAGATTAAAGTAGGGGAAAGAGCTCCTAATTTCAGAGGTATCAAAGAAAATCTTGAAGATTACAATTTTTATGAAGAGACAGAGAACAAAATTAAAATAATAAGTATTGCACCATCTCTGGATACAAGAGTATGTTCTCAACAAGCTGTAGAATTTAATCGTATAGCATCAAAACTAAAGGATGATTTTGTGGTTATAAATATAACTGTAGATTTACCTTTTGCTCAACAAAAATTTTGCAGCAATAATGTGGTTGATAATATTCAGGTAGTATCTGATCATAAGTATTTAGACTTTGGTGGTAAATATGGATTTGTTATAAAAGAAATGCGACTTTTATCTAGAGGAGTTATATTAGTAGACAAAGATAAGACTGTAAAATACGTTGAATATGTAAAAGAAATTACCCACAGCGTTGATTTTGAAAAGATAAAAGGAGAATTAAGTAAGATAAAATAAAATTAGGGATATCCCTAATTTTATTTTTTAAGTAGATATTCCATAAAAAAATTGAAAAAAGTATTATATGTACTTAAAATTTACTTGGTAAAGTATATAAGAATAGTGAGGTGAAATTATGAAAAATGTAGGTGCCTTCTTTGATATAGATGGGACATTATATAGAGAAGGAATGATAACAGCTATTTTTAAAAAGTTTATAAATTCCGATATAATAGGTGCTGATAGATGGTTTAATGAAGTAAAAGAAAAATACGATAGATGGGATAAAAGAATAGGTAATTATGATGATTATCTTTTAAAAATGGCGGAAATATATGTTGAAGAAATAAAGGGTATACATAAACATCAAGTAGAATTTATAGCAAAAAAAGTAATAGAGGAAAATGGTGACAGAGTATATACTTTTACGAGAGATAGAATTAAATGGCATAAAGATATGGGTCATGTACTTATAACCATATCAGGATCACCTATGGAACTTGTAAATGAAATGGCTGAAAAACATGGATTCTACGACTGGGTAGGGACGAAATATTATACAGATAAAAATGGATTTTTTACTGGTGAGATAAATCCTATGTGGGACAGTGAAAACAAATTGAAAGCTGTAGGAAATTTTGTTGAGAAATATGATATTGATTTAAATAAATCATATGCCTACGGTGATACTTCTGGAGACTACTCTATGCTCTCAATGGTAGGTAATCCTACAGCTGTTAATCCAACAAAAGAACTTTTAAAAGAATTATCAAAAGATATTAAAATATTAAAAAAATCAAAAGTAGCTATAGAAAGAAAAGATATGGTTTATGAATTTGATTTGGATTATATAATGAAATAACCTTGAAATAAAACTAAATTACAATAATTTATTGAAAAAAAATTAATTTAGATGTAAAATATTAAGTAGATGAAAAATATAGTTCAAGGGGGAATTATATTATAGGGGCTCAATACTTTAGAGAAAAAGACGGAGTATTGAGTTTTTTAAAATTTTTTAGAAGGGTGGAAATTATGAAACTAAAAGTATTAGTAGACAACAATACAATTACTGACAGATATTTTTATGGAGAACCTGGAGTTTCCTACTTAATAGAAGATAATGGAAAGAAAATTCTATTTGATTTAGGCTATTCAGATATTTTCATTGAAAATGGAAAAAAACTAGAAGAAGATTTAAAAGATTTAGATTTTGTTGTAGTATCCCACGGCCATCTCGATCATACTTGGGGTCTTAAGCACTTGATAACAAAATTTAACCAATGGGAAACAGAAAAAATTAGATACAAAAAACCTAAATTGGTAGCACATCCTTTAACTTTTAATTATAAGGAGCTTAAAGGAAGATGTATAGGATCTTTAATTGGAAAGGATGTTTTAAAGAATTTTTTCGAACTTAAACTTACAAAAGAACCTATGTGGTTAACAGATAATATAGTATTTTTAGGAGAAATAGAAAGAACAAATTCTTTTGAGAATATAGATTCATTAGGTGATATATTTATTGATAGTAGAATGAGAGATGATTATTTGTTAGATGATTCAGCCTTGGCTTATAAAAACGAAGAAGGTCTTTCTGTTATCACTGGGTGTTCCCATGCAGGAATATGTAATATTATAGAATATGCTAAAAAAATTACTGAAAAAGAAAAAATAATAGATATAGTTGGAGGATTTCATTTACTTGATCCTGAAAAAAATATAATAAAAGAAACTTTAGAATACTTTGAGGAACAAAATATAGAAAAAGCACATCCTTGTCATTGTGTAGATTTAAAATCTAAAATACAGTTATCTAAAGTTGTAGATATTGAAGAAGTAGGTTCAGGTTTAGTTCTAGAAATTTAAATATAATATTTTGTTTTTCTTATTGACAAAAAGTTAAATATAAACATATACTATATACTGTAAGTTTTAATATAGATGACAAGAAAGGAGATTCAAATGGAAGAAAAAGTAAAAAAATCTCTTGAAAAAGTGAGACCGATACTTCAAAGAGATGGCGGAGATGTAGAATTTGTTGGCATAGAAGATGGAGTTGTTAAAGTTAAGATGAGAGGCGCTTGCGGCACTTGTCCGGGAGCTTTAATGACTATAAAGATGGTTATAGAGCAAACTTTAAAAGAAGATGTTCCTGAAGTGAAGGAAGTAGTAGGCGTATAATCCTTACATAGTATAGCCCTAGTTGTTAAAACTAGGGCTATATTAATGAAGAAACATAACAATACTTGTATACTTTCTCTTTAATATATATAAAGTTTTTCTTTGTTTTTAGCTTTCGTATTAATCAATAATTTTCCAATTGTGTTTTTTTGCATAGGATCTTAAATTGTCAT
>CAYMUD010000133.1:0-4311 GCA_964393495.1 uncultured Clostridia bacterium
CTGCCACATAAGACCTGTTTCTTCTGCGACTTAAATTGTGTATGCTTTGAGAAAAGAGTTCTTTTCCAGTTCCTGATTCTCCTATTATTAAAACGTTAGAATTTATTTTAGCAATATTTTTACTTTGTTCTATTAATCTTTTGGTTTTTTCTGATGCTCCTATAATATCATTAAAATTATATCCTTCTTTATCTATCTCTTTCTTATCGTGAAGTTCTACTATTCGATCTGACAAGCTTTCTAATTTTGTAACATTCTTTGATATTTCAAAACTTCCGATTATTTTTCCTTTATCTATTATTGGGTAGGTAGAATTAAGGGTTGATATTTTTTTTCCGTTTTTGTTAAAGTATATCTGTTTATTATTGACTATAGCTTTTCGACTTTTTTGTACTTCCATATGAGTGCTGTTTCTTTTGATATCAGGCATAACCTTTGTTAATTGTTGGTTAAGTACGTCTTCTCTATTCATGTTTTCTATAAAAGCCATTTGTTCATTATAGATAACTGTCTTACCCTTAGTATTTACAACTTGTATACCTTCTTCTATAGATCTTAATAACAATTCTAAGATTTTTTCTTTATCCATAACACACCTCTTGAAAATTTTATATTATTCTTATTTCAATAGTAATACATAAAAAAGAAAAATGCAAAATATTTTGCGTTTATTTCTTTATGGAAATATTTTCTTCATGTATACTTCCTTTGAGTACCTTTTCAAAATATTTCAAAAGTATTAGACTTGTTATAAGATAAGATATTGCTACTGCTGCAAATATTCCCTTTACTTTAAAAAAATTTGATAAAGTTAATGCTATAGGTATATATATAAGAAAAACTTGAGAAAATGTAAAAATAGCAGCATGAACTGGTTTGTTTATAGCATTTAAAACTGATGTGATAACCATGAATATACCTTGAAATCCATAGCCTAAAGGAACAATGTATAAATATAATTTTATATAGTTTTGCACATCTTTACTATCGTTAAAAATTCTAGCGATGACATCTGATAATAAAAACAATACTAAATAAGCACCGATACTATATATAATCATAGCTTTAGCAGCAAATTTTATTCCTTTTAATATTCTATCATATTTTTTAGCTCCATAGTTTTGTCCTGAAAATGGAATCATTACAGAAGATAATGCATTTACAAATGCTAAAGCAAAGAATTCTAATCTCGTACCTACTCCATAACCAGCTACAGCTGCAATACTATAAGTAGATAAAAATCTCGTTATTATACCTGCACTAAGTGGTTGAGTCATTTTTATCATAGAATTTGGAATACCTACATAAAGTACCTGCTTCCAACTATTTATTGTTCTTTTTATAGAAGTGTCTTTAAATGTTATAATCTTATCTCTTTTTATTAGTACATACAAAGCTACAGAAAAAGATGACATTCTTGCAATTACTGTAGCGATAGCAGCTCCTCTTATACCCATAAAGGGAAAAGGACCAATACCAAATATTAACAATGGATCTAGTACTATATTTATTACAGCTGAAGTCATCATTATAAGGGATGGCACTTTTGTATCTCCTAATGCTCTGATTATATTATTACCTACCATCGGAATAACTACAAAAGGTACTCCTAAAAACCATATGGACATATATTCACCGATATAATTCAACATCTTTTTTTCTGCACCCAGTAAGGAAAAAATTTCTTCAATAAATTTAATCCCAAAAAAAGCTGTTATTAGAGCAAATATAAACCCAAGAACAATACTATCTGTACCTATGTGCCTTACTCTTTCAAAATTATTTTCTCCAGCAGCTCTTGATACCACAGAAGAAGTTCCCATTCCAAGACCTAAAGATATACTATTAATTATGAGTACTACAGGAAAGGTAAATGAAATTGCAGCTAGTTGTTCTTTTCCCAACCTACCTATAAAAAAAGTGTCAGCCAAATTAAAGGTAACCAAACTCAAAATTCCAAAAATCATTGGTATAGCAAGTTTTAATATTATATTACCTATATCTCCGTTTATCATTTCTTCTCTACTGACTTTTTTCATATTAATCACACAACCTAAACTTTTATTTCAAATAAGGGTTCATATAAAATATTCCCTTTTATTCTTTTCATTCCACTAATCAATAAGTTTTATCTTAACATTTAGTAAATACAGATGGATATATCCATAATAGCATCCTCTTTTTCATATTTGTTTTTATAATTTTATAATAATTATAGTTTTAATTCAATAGACGGTTATTTATATTAATATAGTTTTATGCTATAATTTAATGAATTTAAAATTCTTAATATGGAGGCAAAAATGACAAATCTTCCTTATCTTATTACTACTTTAATAACTTTATCAATAGTTTCATATCTAGGTATATCCTCAAGTAAAAAAGTTTTGAATTCAAAGGACTTTAATCTTGGTGGCAGAAAATTTTCATCAACTCAAGTTGCTGCAAGTATAGTCGGGACTTTAGTTGGAGGAGCTTCTACTATAGGTACTGCCCAAGCAGCCTTTGTTAGTGGAATCAATGGTCTATGGTTTACCCTTGGAGCAAGTTTAGGATGCTTTTTTTTAGGTGCTTTTTTATCAAAGCCTTTAAGAAATGCGGAAATTCAGACCATTCCTGAATTTATGACCAATTACTACGGTTCTAAATCAAGAGTAACTTCCAGTTTAATATCATCAATAGCAATTTTTATCCATATTACCGGTCAAGTTTTAGCTTCCGTAGCACTAATAACTGCACTATTTTCAATAAATGAAAATACTGCAGTACTTATAACCATAATTTTAATAATTTCCTATATATTCTTCGGCGGCTTTTTTGGTTCAAGTTTGGTTGGAAGCATAAAAACTATACTTTTGTATACGACTCTAACTTATGCAGGTATTTTGGTTTTAAATAAATTTGGTGGCTTTAGCGAATTTTTTGGTTCATTTCCAAAAGATCCCTGGTTTAATATATTTAGTAATGGTCTATTTAATGGATTGGCTATGGGTTTCTCCTTAGTTGTAGGAGTATCTTCCACTCAAACATACTTGCAAGCTATTTTCTCTGGTAAAAATGCTTATGAATCTAGAAAAGGAGCATTTATATCTGCATTATTAATACCTCCTATAGGAATACTATCTACTTTAATAGGGATGTTTATGAAAGTTAATCATCCTCATATTATATCCAAACAAGCTCTTCCCCTTTTTGTAATCGAATATCTAAATCCTCTTATAGGTGGAGTTGTTATAGCTACATTAATAATATCTGTAGTAGCCACAGGAGCAGGTTTAACTCTTGGTATAAGCACGATGATAAGTAGGGATATATATCCTTACTTTACTAAATCTAAGCTCAATGATAAAAAGGAATTGTTGATAAATAGGTCATCCGTATTATTAATACTTTTTTTTGTTACAATAATGGTTTTTTTGAATTTGGACTCTTTGATTTTAAAATGGGCTTTTTTATCTATGACTTTAAGAGGTACTGTAATTTTTATGCCTTTAATTTTCGCTTTAATTTTAAAAGAAAAAACCCCTTCAAAAACAGGCTACTCTTCTATGATTATCTCTCCTTCTATTGTTATTCTGCTTAGTATACTCAATATTAATATAATTAACCCTTTATATATTGGTTTAGGAATTAGTACTACAATGTTTTTATGGGCATATATGTCAAAAAGTAATATTTAGTTAATAATTAATATTTTAAAAAGAATATGTGGTGATTTATATTCACTATATTGTTTTTTTAATATTTTTTTTCAAATTTTCTTTATAAATTCACCAATTGTTACGAAAATGTAGCAAAATAACTTTTAATAACGTTTTCATTTATGTTTTTTAGTGTTATCATCATTTATGTTGATAATAATTAGGATCTTAATATAAAAATATTTTAATGGAGGTAACAAATGGCTGAAAAAACTTTAAATGTTTACGAAATCGTACAGCAGCAAATTAAAGATGCTTGCGATGCACTAGGAGAAACTCAAGAGGTATACGACATATTAAAGCAACCTAAGAGTTGTATAGAAGTTGCAGTACCTGTAAAAATGGATAACGGAGAAACTAAGGTTTTTCAAGGGTATCGTTCATTACACAATGATGCTGTTGGCCCAGGAAAAGGTGGATTAAGATTTCATCAAAACGTTTCAAGGGACGAAGTTAAAGCACTTTCTGCATGGATGACTTTCAAATGTGGTGTTGCTGGTATCCCTTACGGTGGAGGAAAAGGTGGCGTAATCGCTGACCCTACAAAAATGTCAAAAGGTGAAGTTGAAAGACTAGCAAGAGGATTTATTAGAGCTATATCTCCTGTAAT
>CAYMUD010000134.1:0-4261 GCA_964393495.1 uncultured Clostridia bacterium
TATAATATTATACCCAATTTAATAAAAAAAAGACACCCTTTTGGATGTCTTTGATTTTTTGTTTTTATTCTTCTTCCTCTTCTTCTGATTCTTCAACTTCGTCGTCGTCTTCACTACCGATAAGAACTGGTTCTTCGCCTGTTAATTCTTCTTCTAATTCATCTTCAGGTTCTTCATCAATAGTTGTAACGGAAACTATCATTTCATCTGGACTATTTAAGATTTCAATACCTTCGATATCCTCTAAGTCTGAAACATGTAGACTGTGACCTAATGTTAATTCTGAAACATCAAGTTTGATTTGTCGAGGAATTTTAGTACTAGGACATCTAATTTCAACTTCATCAAGTTGATGTACAACAGCACCTTCGAATTTTGAAATTTCTTTACCAACAAGTCTAATAGGTATAGTAACTTCAACTTTTTGCGAACGATCGATATTATAGAACTCAAGGTGTAGAATATCGTTTGTTATAGGATGTGTTTGAACATCCTTTAACATTGCAAAATAACTTTCTCCATCAAGTTCAATATCAACTATTGCATTACGTCCTTCACTAATCAATATTTCTTTGAATTCTTTATTGTCGATTTGAATTGTTTTAACTTCTATATCCTTGCCGTATAATACAGCAGGTATAGAGCCTTCGCTTCTTATTTTTTTAGAACGACTTGTACCAGTGTCATTTCTAAAAGTAGATTTAAGCTTCATATAATCTTTCTCTCCTTCTAATTAAATTGTAACAAATACTTGCATATATCAAATCAAGTGATTCATTATTTTCAAAAATAACTAAAATAAATTTTAGCATAAATTAATCTAAAATACAAATGTAAATATACACTTCTTTCATATTATAATAGTAAAATACTTTTGTGTCAAAAAATACTTTTAATTAGTTAAAAATACTTTAGAAATGTTACTGAAAACTAGTTAGCAAGCTATTCATATATTTAATTATCTAAATAAAGTTTATTTCCCAGGAAATGTCTGCAACCTTAGAAATTGTTACGTAGATTGAACAATATTTTGCAGCTAAAGCTGCTGCTTTTTTTAAACCTAAATCATTGCTGCTGTTTTTAATAGTCAAATTAACTTTAACCCACTTTAAGGTAGCTGGTGGTGTTTCTCTTTTTTCTCCTTCTACAAAAATTTCTGCAAAATCAAAAGCTATTCTTTTTTTCTTTGCTACATCTAAAAAAGTAGAATAATAGCAGGAACCCAATCCTCCTAAAAGCATATCATAAGGGGAAAGAGTATTTTTTTCAAGACCTATATTGGTAGTGCCTTTTTCTGCGATTAATTCTCCTAAAAATTCATTATTAAATTTCATGGTTATTTCTTTTTTGTCCATATGCACCTCCAAATATTATTAATATTATTATAGCAAAAAAATTAAAAAAGTAAAACTTTTTGTAAAATCTGTTATAATAAGAGAAGATATAAATATGATTGATATAGTAAAAAGAGAACTTGTAAAATTAAAGAGGAATTTACAAAAGGAGAAGTTTGAAATTTTACTACTTAATCTAAATAATATATAATATAAAAAAGAAATATAAAAGTGGAGGTAGATTATGCAGTATAGAAAATTAGGAAAAACTGGAGAAGAAATTTCGGTTTTAGGTTTTGGATGTATGCGATTTCAAACCAAAAATAATGATCCAAAAGAAATTAAAGAAGATCTAGCTATAGAACAGATTAGATATTCAATAGATAAAGGTGTAAATTATATAGATACAGCATATCCATATCACGGAGAGATGAGTGAACCATTGGTTGGTAAAGCTTTGCAGGATGGATATAGAGAGAAAGTAAAACTTGCAAGCAAATTGCCCTCATGGTTAATAGAAAAAAGAGAAGACTTTGATAAATATATGAAGGAGCAGATGGATAAACTTCAAACAGACTATATAGATTTTTATTTGGTTCATGCAATTAATAAGGAAAGATGGGAAAATTTAAACAAACATAATTTATTTGAGTTTTTAGACCAGGTTAAGAAGGATGGAAGAGCAAGATATGTAGGTTTTTCTTTTCATGATGAGCTTCCTTTATTTAAAGAAATAGTAGATAGCTACGATTGGGATTTTTGCCAAATACAGTATAATTACTTAGATAAAGAATATCAAGCAGGAGAAGAAGGTCTTAATTATGCAGCAGATAAGGGCTTGGGAATAATAGTAATGGAGCCACTTAGAGGTGGGAAGCTCACCAAAAAAGTTCCTGAGGATATAAGTAGTATATTTGAAAATTCACAGAGAGAGTGGTCGCCAGCTCAATGGGGATTTAAATTTGTATGGAACAACCCTAAGGTCCATGTAGTACTAAGTGGTATGAATAGAAAGGATCATATAGATGAGAATCTTCAAACAGCTTCAGAAACTAGTCCGAATTCATTAAAAGCTGAAGACTTAGAAATTCTTTCAAAGGTAGAAAAAATATACAAGGAGAGAATAGTGGCAAACTGTACAGATTGTAAGTACTGTATGCCTTGTCCTAACGGAGTGGATATACCTGCAAATATTGAAATGATCAATGAGGCATATATGTTTGATGATATAGAGGGACATAAAGAATCATATGCTAAATTTATTGAGGATGATAAAAAAGCATCTAATTGTATAGAATGTGGACTCTGTGAGCCTAAATGTCCTCAACATATAAGTATTATGGAAGTAATGAAAAAAGTAGATAGAGAATTAGGATAAATAAAAATGGGGCCTATGAACTTACTCATATTTTAGGTCCCATTTTTTATTATGAATAGGAAGGTTCCCTTTATACTTCTATTAAATCGTAATCTCCATTTCCCATGCCGATCTTCTGGCAGTGTTTGAGAGTTTCTCTTCCTTCCTCAAAGAAATTTTCTCCTGAAGATTTTTGAAGGAGGTCTAGAGAGGCTGTATCTAAAGAAAGTGGATTCGTTGAAGCTACCACTCCTACATTATCAGCAATTAAATCCATTTCATTTCCTACACAATCGCATTTTTCTGTTATATTAATTATAAAGGATATATATATATTGTCCTTATCTAATGAAGCTGCATAAGAATACTCAGCTAATTTTTTTCTAAAATTATTAGTTTTCCAGCTATTGACTATTGCACCTTCAGGACATACAGCCATACATCCTGCACAGCCGATACATTTGTTTCTTTTAAGAAATGCCACACCATCTTTTATTGAAATTGCATCAACATCACAGTTATCTACACAGATTCCGCAACCTATACATTTTGAAGTTTTAACAACTGGAGCTATCTCTGAATGTTGAGCCAACTTTCCACCTCGAGATGCAAAACCCATAGCTAATTGTTTTAAGGCTCCACCAAATCCTGCTATTTCGTGACCTTTAAAATGACTCAAAACAATAAATTTATCGTAATCACTGTATTTTTTTCCTATTTTACAGTTTTTATAGTAATCTTTATTTATTTCTATCTCTGTATATTCATCACCTATATCTCCATCAGCTATTTCGATGGGGATTTGTGTAAAGCCATGTTCTTTTGCAAGTTTAATATGACTATCTCGTGTTGTTCTTTCTCCTCTATACAATACGTTGGTTTCTATATAAAAGGGGCTTGATTTTTTTGATTGAATATAGTCTATTATTTGATTATATGTATAAGCAGGGGTAAATGTTTTATTACCCTTCTCCCCAAAGTGTACTTTTACCGGCATTTTTTCATTGAATTCGTATTTTTCTTCCTTTACTATTATGTCTAAAAGTTCTTTAGCGTATTGTCCAAGCTTTTCATAATTTTTTGTGGATGTTTTCTTAAAATATACTTTATTCATAAAGTCTCCTTTTTCAATTATTAATTTAATATTTTATCACAAAGATAAATTTGTGCAAATTAATTACTATGGTCAGATTTAAAATTAAATAAGTAAAATCCTAAAAACATAACCATACTTACAAATATAAAGGTAAAAGTATATCCTATACTTTCTATAAAAATACTTCCCATGATGGGTAGCACTACAACTAAAATATTTAATGTACCTCGTACTCCAAGATATACAGTTCTTTTATCTTCTGGAGCTATATCCAATAAGTATGAATCAAAACCTATTCTTCTTCCGCTTATAACAAAGCCTAATAGCAAAAAAACAAAACTATAAGCATCAGGACCTATTAGGGAAAGAAAAAGGGCTAGCAATGGTATTATACCACCAGTTAAAATACAAACTTTAACAACAGATTTAGCACCAAATTTTCTGGAAAGATATCCCCATATAAAATTAGAAAAA
>CAYMUD010000135.1:0-4236 GCA_964393495.1 uncultured Clostridia bacterium
TGTATAATATTATATCCTTTATCTGTTATTACTTCAATTTCTTTATCTATATTATTATCAAGCACATATTTTGAATGCTCTTCACCATCAACTGTTATTTCTACATATTTTTTATTATAATTAGAAGCTCTTTCTTTTACTATATACATACCAAATAAGCTTATAACCACAACAAATACTATTAAAATTTTATCATATTTCGTCATTGCTATCACCCTGTTTAGTTTATCATTTATGTTTTTTTTTTACAAGATAATCAAAATCATTTTCATATAAATTTTACTATTTGACAAGACTTGGAGTTAGTGGTATTATTTTTTTGGTAAATGCCAATAACTAAGGAGGTAATTATTATGGCAGATTGTAACACTTGTCCTTCTGAAGGGACTTGCAGTACAGACAAACAAAACACTTGTGAAATCAAAAATAATCCATTAAATAAAGTTAAAAATATTATTGGAGTTATGAGTGGAAAGGGTGGAGTAGGAAAATCTACAGTATCCACTATGCTTGCTTATGAACTCTTAAGAAACGGCTATGAAGTAGGACTAATGGATGCAGATATAACTGGTCCAAGTATTCCTAGATTAGTTAAACTACAAGATAAAAGAATAACTACTACTTCTGATAAAGGAATGACTCCCTTAATAGCTCCTGGAGGACTTAAAGTTATGTCTACTAACTTTCTAGTAGATACTGAAGATTCTCCTGTTTTATGGAGAGGTCCTATTATAGGAAATCTAGTTAAGCAATTTTGGACTGACGTAGTATGGGGTGAACTTGACTATTTAATAGTAGA
This sequence comes from uncultured Clostridia bacterium, assembly GCA_964393495.1. GTDB lineage: Bacteria > Bacillota > Clostridia > Tissierellales > Dethiosulfatibacteraceae > UBA8670. The sequence continues at coordinate 800 of CAYMUD010000135.1, forward strand.
TATGCCCCCTGGAACTGCTGATGTTGCTATCACGGCTATGCAGTCTTTCCCTATGACTGGAATAATTATGGTTACTGTACCTCAAGATATGGTTTCTATGATTGTATCAAAAGCCGTTCATATGGCAAATAAAATGGACGTTCCTGTATTAGGCGTGGTTGAAAATATGAGCTATATTACCTGTCCTAAATGCGGAGAAAAAATAGAAATGTTCCAATATGATGATAAAAGCTTTATGAATGAAACTGAAGTACCTATTCTTTGTAAATTACCTATGAACAAAGAGATAACTAATATCTCTAAAAATGGAGTTATAGGTATCAATAGAGATATAACAAATGAATTTTCTAAGGTTGTAAATAAAGTGATAAACTTTAAAGAATAAAAAAAAGAGCCTAGGCTCTTTTTTTTATTATCCTCCACCTCTTGAAAACTTTACTCTGAATCTTTCAAGAAATTCTTTTATGTTTTCTTCACATACTTCTATTTTTACTAATACAGCATTTAACCTTAATCTACCTATTTGAATTTGTCTTTCTTCTAATATTTCCGCCGTCCATTTTTCAGATTTTATAGTTTTACCTTCTGATATCCCTCCAAGTTCCATAAATTTTTTCTCTATTTCACTTCTAGAAAAAGATCTCAACTCTTTTTTTATTATAATATAATCACCTACTCCATATGTTCCAACATATCAAGTATTAAGACTCTATTCATTTTATTTTCAGCAGAAAAAGGTATTATCAATCCTTCTTCATCTATTTTAAGCTTCTTTTTTATATCTTTAATGTGTTTTTGAATTTTACCTTTTGGAATTTTATCAGCCTTTGTAGCAATTACCAATCCACTAAAACCAAACTCTTTAATCCAATTATACATTATGACGTCATTTTCACTAGGTTCATGTCTTATGTCTATCAAAAGAATTACTTCTCTTAGCTGTTCCCTATTATGCAGGTATATTTCTATCATCTTTTTCCATTTTTCTTTTTCTTTTTTTGAAACTCTGGCAAAACCGTAGCCTGGTAAATCTACCAAAACTAATTCTTCATCATTTACTGAATAAAAGTTTACCGTTCTTGTTTTACCTGGAGCTCCGCTAGTTCTTGCTAACTTTTTTCTATTCAACAGAGCATTTATCATAGATGATTTTCCCACATTGGATTTTCCAGCGAATGCTACCTCTTTGCATAGAGTATTTGGATATTGATCCTGTCTTCCAGCAGTTATAATTAAACCAGTGTTTTTAATTTTCATTTTTGTTTTCTCCTAAAAGAGCATGTTTTATTACATCATCCATACTGTCTACCAATATAATTTCTAAATCTTTTTTTACTTTTTTTGGTATTTTATTCATATCCTTTTTATTTCTCTTTGGAATAAGAATGGTTTTTATACCAGCTCTATTTGCAGCTAATACTTTTTCTTTTACTCCTCCAATAGGCAAGACTCTACCTCTAAGAGTTATCTCTCCAGTCATTGCTATATTTTTATTTACTGGTCTATTAGTTAATGCTGATACCAGTGCTGTTGCCATAGTTATTCCAGCTGATGGACCATCTTTAGGTATTGCACCTTCAGGTACATGTACGTGTATATCCTTTGTTTTATAAAATTTTTCGTCAATATTAAATCTATCTAAATGAGCTCTAACGTAGCTTAAACTAGCTTTTGCAGATTCTTTCATTACATCTCCTAGTTGACCGGTTAGTTGAAGTTTTCCATCCCCATTCATCAAATTTACTTCTATAAATAGTGTTTCTCCACCTACTCTTGTCCAAGCTAAACCTGTTGCTATTCCTATTTGATCTTTTTCATAAGCTCTTTCATATTCATATTTCGGAATACCTAAATATTTTGGCAGACTATTAACATTTACTACTACTTTTTCTTTGTTTTTTTCAACAATTTTTACAGCAGCTTTTCTTATTATATTTCCTATATTTCTTTCTAATTCTCTTACACCAGATTCTCTAGTATATTTTTCTATAACTTCTTTTAATGTGTTATCAGAAATTACAACCATATCTTCTGAAAGCCCATGTTCTTTGTACTGTTTAGGAATTAGATACTTTTTTCCTATATTTAATTTTTCTTCAGCTGTATACCCAGATATCTCTATTACTTCCATTCTATCAAGTAAGGGTCTAGGAATTGTACTTGTTGTATTGGCAGTTGTTATAAACATTACCTTTGATAAATCAAAACTTGTTTCCAGGTAATGATCTGTAAAAGTATTATTTTGCTCTGGGTCCAATACCTCCAACAATGCTGAAGCTGGATCTCCTCTAAAGTCCTGAGCTATTTTATCCACTTCATCAAACAAAAATACAGGATTATTATACTTTACCTTTGAAATATTTGATATAATTCTTCCAGGTATAGCTCCTATATAAGTTCTTCTGTGTCCTCTAATTTCAGCCTCATCTCTTATACCACCTAAAGAAAATCTTATAAACTTTCTGTTTAATGATCTAGCAATAGATTTAGCTATAGATGTTTTTCCTACACCCGGAGGGCCAACTAAACAAATAATTGGACTTTTCATATTTTTATTTAACTGTCTTACTGCTAAGAATTCTAGAATTCTTTCCTTAACATCTTCTAAGCCGTAGTGATCTTCTTCCAAAACATTTCTTGCTTTTTTTATGTCTTTATTATCTTTTGTTGATTTGTTCCAAGGTAACCCTATCAGCCAATCAAGGTAAGTCCTTATAACGCCTGCTTCAGGTGAAGCTTGGTTTATCTTAAGCAATCTTTTAGCTTCTTTTTCAGCCTTTTCCTTAGCTTCTTTGTGCATTTTAGCTTTTTTAATCTGCTTTAAATATTCTTCTACTTCATCCCCTAAGTCTTCATCTTCTCCCAATTCTTTCTGTATAGCTTTCATTTGTTCTTTAAGATAATACTCTTTTTGAAGTTCATTGATCTGCTTTTTTACTCTTTTACTTATTGTTTCTTCTAATTTAATTACTTCTATTTCCTGTTTCAAAATAACCTGTAATTTTTCAAGTCTTTCATAGGGGTCTAGTGTTTCAAGCAGATTTTGTTTATCATTTGATTTTAAAAATATATAGGAAACTATAACATCTGAAAGTCTATGAGGTTCTTCAATTTCATTAACTGAGATTATAGCGTCATCTGGAATTTTAGAATTGATGGATGTATAACTTTCAAAAGATTCTTTTACCATCCTCATTATAGCTTCCATTTTTTCGCCTACTTCACCCTCATGTTTCTCAACGTAGTTTTCTATTTCAACTTCTATATAATCATCTTCTGATAATATTTTATTAATTTTTCCTCGATTTAATCCTTCTACCAATACTCTAATGCTATCTCCAGGCATTTTTAACATTTGTTTTATTTTGCAAACTACTCCATATTCATAGTAATCCTCTTCAGTTGGTATTTCTGTACTTGCATCTTTTTGAGTAGTC
>CAYMUD010000136.1:0-4171 GCA_964393495.1 uncultured Clostridia bacterium
AAATGTATGCTTCCTCCAAGTCTGCTCGCCATATCAAGTCCAAATACATTTTCTACTAAAGCTCTTACTAAATCATATAACCATTCCATTTTTAATAACTGGCTGTTTAGCCATTCAAATACAATCATATCTTGTCTCCTTTTCGTCTTAAAATTCTTATATGCTCAAATGAGTATATATGTATATTACATTTAATTTTCTTACATGTCAAGGTCAAAACAAAAAAATAACTGTAAAATCAATCCTTCATTTTACAGTTATTTTTCAATTTTAAAAGCTGTGAAATTATTATAAGTTCATTATTTCTCTAAATTCTTTTATATAGGACCTGCTTACAGGAACTTTCTCTTCCATATTTTCTAACATTAATAAGTAAGTATTATTAAAATAAAAATCTATTTCTTTTACTTTGTCTAAGTTCACAATATAGGAACGATGAGTTCTAAAAAAGTTGCTTTCAGAAAGTTCTTTTTCCAAGTCAGATATTTTTTTGTTGGATATAAATCTATCTTCATTAAAGAAAATCTCCGTCTTTCTTTCTTGTGCCTTTACACATATAATATCTTCTTTTTTTAATACTATTATTTTTTCTCCATCACTTAATGTAATTTTATTGTCTTTGTTTTTTGATATTGTTTTTTTATTTTTTTCTTCTAATTTCTCTAAGATATTTATTATTCTTTCTTCAGAATACGGCTTAAGAAGATAATCAAAAGCCTCTACCTTAAAGGCATCATGAGCATATTCTTTATATGCTGTAACAAAGACTATCAAAGGTTTTTTCTTAAAATTGCAAAGTATATTAGCCAAAGCCATTCCGTCTAGATTAGGCATGTTTATATCTAAAAATAAGATGTCTACATCATTAATCCTTTTAAAAAAATTAAGGGCCTCAATAGAATCCTCAAATTCTTCTAAAACTTCAATATTGCTGTGGTTTTCTATAAAAAATCTAAGTTCTTGCCTGGAAGGTTGTTCATCATCAATTATTAAACAATTCATATTTTTCACCTGCTTCTATAAATGATAGGTTTTTATCTTTGTTTATTGAGAAAGATATTCTAGTTCCAGAATCCAATCTTTCTATATCAAGTCCTTTGTCGTATATATTCAAAAGTCTTCTATGAACATTTATTAATCCTATATGTTTTTCATGCATTTTGTTGTTTTTAATCTTTTCAATTATATCTTCTGGTATACCTATACCATCATCTTCTACTATAATTTTTGTATTTTTACTGTCAATATCTTCTATTATAATGTTTATATTTATTTTTTTTCTTTTTTTAGATCCTGCACCGTGTTTTACAGCATTTTCTATTAAAGGTTGAATTATTAACATTGGCATTAAAGTATTTTCATCCCCATTTATATTGTATTCAATATTGATTTTATTACCGAACCTAGCTTGTTCCAAATTAAAATAGGATTTAACGTGTTCTATTTCTTCTTTAAGAGTTATTAGGTTAAAAGAACTTTCTAAATTATATCTAAAAAATTCACTTAAACTTATCAACAAATCTCTAGCTTTATCCGAATCTATTCTAACAAAAGATACTATAGTGTTAAGAGCGTTAAATAGAAAGTGAGGGTTTATTTGAGATTGTAGTGCTCTGATTTCAGACCTTGATGCAGTTTTTTTAAGTTGTTCTATCCTAACAAGTTCAAGTTGAGTTGATATAAGTTTCGACAATCTACTTAGCAATACAGTCTCTTTGTAAGTTAACTTTTCATTTTTTTTATATCCAAGGATTAATAGACCTATAGTATTATCTTTTTCCTTCAATGGAGCAGAAACTAAGGTTTTAAATGACATATTTGATACATCATCAAGATAGTATATTTCTTCATTTTTTATATTATCAAAGTTTTCATTAATTACTTTTTCAAGATTTTTTTCTTCATCTTCTTTAAAGTTTCCAGTTGTAGACACAACCTTTTGTTTGTCCGTTAATATTACCTCGTCAGAATTTACATACTGTTTAATAATTTTGCATATTTCTACGAAAGATTTTTCCTTAGGATTTAGAAAATAAGGCAATGTTTTATCAGCTATACCTAATGCTAGTTCTGCTTGCTTTGCTGCATTAATTTCTCTTTCTTCATATATGTTTTGAGTTATTTTTAGTATGCTAATTATACCAACAGTATTTATTATCTGCATTGGAAAAATTATGGTTTTAACTATATCTAAGGCTAAATCAAAAGGCTTAGTCATTATTAGCACCAGCAACATATTAAAAGAAACTATAAGTATCCCAGTCATACATCCGTATTTCCATCTGTTTTCAGGTTCAGAAATATTATATAGGTACCCTGAAACAACACCACCTATAATGGTTGCTATACCACAGGGTATTGCAGTAATACCTGTAGGATCTAATATTATTCTATGTAGTCCTGCAATAAGTCCAGAAAAAATTCCTACATGAAATCCTCCCAACAAACCTCCAATAATAACTGCTGCTTCTCTGGTATTAGCCAATGCTCCTTTATAGTCAACTGCAGTGTAGGTTGCTATTATTCCAAGTCCTCCAAATATTAAAGATAATATTATTTTTTCTTTTAATTCGATCTTTTGTTTCAAAAGCATTTGTTTGAATATTTTCTGGTTTGATAAAAGTATAATGATAATTAATAGAATTCCAAAATCACCTGATAAGTCAATCAAAAGTCTTCCTATATTATTACTGTTCATTTATCAACGTCGCCTTTCCTCCAACTTTTATAATATATTTATTCATTAAGTGTACTGCTTTTGAATGAATCAAACTTGTTTGACCCATAGCTTCTCCTTGAAAAATATCAGCTTCATCTGTTATACCTTCTGTTGAAAGTAGGTATATCAATGCGCCATTGGAAGTTCCTGTAGCACATTCTTCATTTATTCCAACCTGGGGTGCAAAATTTCTCGTATATATTTTGCCTTGATCTATTGTGTATAGATGATAACCAACGGATTGGTTTAATAAAGATAAATGGCTTATCTTATCAAAATCTGGCTTTATATTATTTAGTATCTCCCTTGATTTAATAGGTATAAGTATATCTTTAAGTCCTGTAGATATAATCCTTGGATTAATCTTATAATCTTTTAATCTAATGTATTCTTCTGGAATATTCAATGAATCTCCTATAGCTTTAAAATCTAAAACTTCTCCGAATTCTTCCGGCTGACTCTGCTGCATACAGACCATATCAATTTTATTTTTTAGATAGTTTACTTCAATATTGAGATTACCAACTTTAGTTGTCTGTAATCCCGACCACTTACCGTCATGAGCTTCTATCAAGTTATTGGTGGCCAAATAATAAAAAGATGCTATAGTAGCATGACCGCACAAGTCAACTTCACATTTAGGAGTGAAGAATCTGATATGAAATTTATTTCCATTTATCTTTTTTACAAAAGCAGTTTCAGAAAATCCTACTTCTGTTGCTTTTTTTTGCATCTGATCATCAGTTAGATTATCTTTTATAAGGACAACTCCTGCAGAGTTACCTCCCTTACCCTTATAGGTGAAGGCTTTAAGATGTGCATGTTTCATAAAAAAACTCTCCTTTTATATGTATTCTCATATATTTTAATTATATCACAGATAAATTTCCTTGTAATGGGTAATTATTTTTTGAAATATTTAACAAAAACTTTTTATGAAGTGTTAATAAATGGGTATATAAACAATATAATACAAAAATATTATAGTAGTTATAAAGAAAAAATAAAAAAAATAAAAAAAAGACTTGACTACTATACCCCCGTAGGGTATAATCTAAATAAGTTAAAAAATTCAAGGAGGTAGCAAATGAGCAATATAGTTGTATATACTAGTAGCACTTGTCCATACTGTACCATGACTAAAGAATATTTAGACAAAAAAGGAGTAACTTACGAAGAAAAGAATATTACTTCAGATATGACGGCAAGAGAAGAGCTAATGAATATGGGACATATGGGTGTTCCAGTGACATTGATAGATGGCACAGAAATTGTTGGTTTTGATACAGATAAAATAGATTCACTAATTTAAGTTATTTACTATATAACACATATAGTTAAATATAAATACCCCTAAAAGATTCATGATTAACCTCTTAATATTTAAATTTTAATTAACCTCTAAAATTTAATAACTCCTATTATCCCGGTCTGTTGGCCGGGATTTTTTTA
>CAYMUD010000137.1:0-4146 GCA_964393495.1 uncultured Clostridia bacterium
AGTACTATTAGATCAACTTCTTCCTTTGCTGCTTCTCTAATAAACTTTATACCTCTCTTTAAGTTTGCAGTTACATTGTTCATTATTGGTCTCATTTGAATTCCAGCAACTTGATACATAGAAATCCTCCTTTCTATATTGTAATTTAATTTATATGTAGGTAAATCTTATCATTTAGATCTTATACTTTCAAGCAAAGGAATACTATCAACATAAATATCGGAAACTAAGAAAAATTCATCTATAAAAAAATTAACAAATAAACAGATGAAAATCTTTAATCTTGTTAATTTAATATTTATCCTTCATAAAATTTGGATAAAATGATAATATAAAATTATAAAACAACAAGAATTACAAATATTAATATTATAGCTATAAATAAATTATACGAGAGGAGAGAATTAGATGAAAAAGCTGTTTATAATCTTCACACTTTTAATATTTATTTTATCCGGATGTGTTGGAGATAAATATGCAGATCAAGCTATTAAATTAGAAAATCAAGAGATTAAGGTAGATATAACAGATATTGCTCATGAAGAAGCAGAAGAAAGAATGGGGCAAAAAGGAAATGATGACCTACTGGTAATGGTAAGGGGCAGCTGCTGAGGTGAGAGAGCCTTTGGAATTGTTCTGGACGAACAACAAGCGACGGACCATTATATATATGAAGTTGAGGGGAAATTTATTGCTATACCGAAAGGTACTGAAGAATTTGTAAAAGAACTTGAGATAGATTTTGAAAAAACAAAACTTTATGAAGCTTTGGTAGTAAATACAAAATATAAGTAAGAATGATTTTTAATGGATATAAGAATCTCTAAAATGCATAGATATTATAATCTGTGCATTTATTTTTTGCAAAATACTGTATCTCTGAGACAAAGTTATCCTCTAATCTTTAATAAAGAGGTATAAAAGTGATGTTTATTTTAGGGAAAATACTATATAATATAAAGTGTACAAGAAAAAATGGAAAAGGATGAATGAATTGAAAATAGTATGTATAGGAGACAGTTTAACCTACGGTTATAGAGTAAGAAGATCTAAGACTTGGATAAACTTATCTGAAAAAGAATTAAAAATTAATATTAAAAATAAAGGCATCAGTGGAGATACTACCGGCGGTATGTTATCAAGATTTAGAGAAGATGTGATTTCAGAGAAACCTAAAATAGCCTTTATAATGGGTGGAAGCAATGATGTAATTTCTGGAGCAGATTTAGGAGTTCCACAGTCTAATATAATGGCTATGGTGCATCAGGCAAGAGGAAACATGATAACTCCAATATTAGGATTACCTACAAAGATTGATGTGGATGAAGTAATAGAAGAATGGTCTTCTTTTGCAGATTATAAAAAAATATCTAAGCAATTATACAAATATAATAATTGGTTAAAGAAATTTTCAAATGCATTTGAAATAGATTATATTGACTTCAATATTTCTATAAATAGATTATCTGATGAAGAATTGCACAATATATATCTTGATGGTCTTCATTTCAACGCCAAAGGTCACGAATTGATGGCGAAGATTTTTATAGATAAAATAAAGACTTATATTTAATTTAATGTAACAAGTTCTCCTGAGAGTATATAAATAAGTGAAATGGGTATATATTCAAATACATAAATGAATTTCTGGTCATGCAAATTCAAATATAGGAGAGATAATATGGTAATATTTAAAAAAGAATATCTAAATATTTTGATAGTGATTGTAGTGATACTGTTGGTATATTTAATATTTATAGGAAATATAAGTGGAAATAAACCAGGAGATAGTGAATTATCAAGTGATGAGATAAACCAAGAATTAGGAAAGGAAGTTGATGTTATGCCAAATTATGAAAAGGGTAAATTCAAACAAATATATTTAGCAGGAGGATGTTTCTGGGGAGTAGAAGCATATTTCGACAAAATCTTAGGTGTAGAGTTTACAGAAGTAGGATATGCCAACGGAGAAACGGAAGAAACAAGCTACCAAAATATTGATTCTACAGGACATACAGAGACTGTTAGATTAGTATATGATCCTGATGTTGTAGAACTCGATGATATTCTAGAGTACTATTTTAGAATAATTGATCCTACAATTTTAAATAGACAGGGTAATGACATTGGAACTCAATACAGAACAGGAATATTCTATGAGGACGATGAAGATCAAAAAATAATAGAAAATTATATAGAAAAGATAAGTTCTAACTATGACAGTGAGATTGTAACAGAAGTAGAACCTCTTAAGAACTTTGTAATCGGAGAAGAATATCATCAAGATTATCTCGATAAAAACCCAAATGGTTACTGTCATATTAATTTAAGTGATATACCAAATAGGAAACCAGAAATTAATCCAAATGATTATAAAAAACCATCCGATGATGAGATTAAAGAAATGCTTAGTGATGAGCAGTATGAAATCACCCAGGATAAAGGAACGGAACCGCCATTTAAAAATGAATACAATGACAATAAAGAAAAAGGTATATATGTTGACATAGTTACGGGGCAACCACTTTTCAGCTCAAAAGATAAATATAATTCTGGAAGCGGTTGGCCAAGCTTCACTAAACCTATTGACAAAGGACTACTAAGGCATATAGAAGATAGCTCACTAGGAATGAAAAGAGTAGAGGTTTTAAGTATAAGTGGAAATACTCACTTAGGACATGTATTTGACGACGGTCCAGAGAAAGAGGGAGGATTAAGATACTGTATGAACAGTGGATCCCTTAAATTTATACCACTGAATGAAATGGAAGAAGAAGGCTATGGAGAATTAAAAGTATATGTAGAATAAAATTACAGCTAGAGATAAAATCTCTGGCTGTAATTTTATTTTTGACTTATTTAAAATACTTCTGTTATATTTACCTAAACTCTGTTATAATTAAAAGTCGCTTATTTAGAAGAAAAGTATTTTAAATAATATAGATAACAAATAAATTAATGAAATAAATGGAAGGAAGTAATTATTTAAATGGAAAAAATCAAATTTTCACAGTTACAAGTATCAAAGGAAATATTAAAAGGTGTTGAGGATATGGGGTTTGAAGAAACTACAGCAATTCAAACAAAAAGTATCCCACTTATCATGGAAGGTAAAGATGTAATCGGACATTCCCAGACGGGAACAGGAAAGACTGCAGCTTTTGGAATTCCAGCTCTGGAATCTATAGATAAAGATATAGAAAACATGCAGGTCTTAATTTTATGTCCAACTAGAGAACTTGCTATACAGGCAAGTGATGAGATTAATAAATATGGTAAATATAAAAAAGGTATTAAAGCTATGCCTATTTACGGAGGACAGCCTATTATTAGGCAGATTAAAGCATTAAAGAAAAGACCTCAAATCATAGTAGGAACTCCAGGAAGAGTAATGGACCATATGAGAAGACATACTCTTAAAATGGGGAATTTAAAAATGATGATTCTTGATGAAGCAGATGAAATGCTTAACATGGGCTTTAGAGAAGACATTGAAACTATTCTTAAAGATGTACCTCAAAAAAGGCAAACTATCCTTTTTTCAGCAACTATGTCAAAAGGAATATTAAAAATCACAAAAAAATATCAAAAAAATCCAGAATTAGTAAAAGTAGTACATAAAAAGCTTACTGTACCTAGTGTAGAGCAGTATTATTTTGAGGTTAGGAATAATATGAAACTGGATGTATTAAGTAGACTAATAGATATGCATAATCCAAAATTAGCATTAGTATTTTGTAATACTAAAAGAAAAGTAGACGAATTAGTAGGACAAATGCAGTCGAGAGGATACTCAGCTGAAGGCCTACACGGTGATATGAGGCAGGCTACAAGAACAAGAGTTATGAATGCATTTAGAAAAGGTGTGGTAGATGTTCTTATAGCTACAGATGTAGCAGCAAGAGGAATCGACGTAGACGATGTAGAAGCAGTTTTCAATTTTGATGTACCTCAAGATGAGGAATATTACGTACACAGAATTGGAAGAACAGGTAGAGTTGGAAGAATAGGTAAGGCTTTTACTTTTGTATCAGGAAGAAAAGAAATATACTCTCTAAAGGGAATACAAAAATATACAAATACAAAAATTCATCTTCAGCAAATACCAACAGCTAAAGATATAGAAGAAGTAAGAATAAAAGAATT
>CAYMUD010000138.1:0-4110 GCA_964393495.1 uncultured Clostridia bacterium
CTTGATTTTCCTAAGTCTTTTCCTAATGCTTCAATAATTTTTTCTTCTTTTTCTTTAATACTTTCTTTTAATTTTATGAGATGAAGCATCCTAAAAGATATGTCTTTTGTTTTGTTGCTGTTAAAAAAATTTTTTTGGTCTTGGATTTTTTTCTTTATCATTTTATCACCTTTTCATATTTTTTAGTTAAAATTTTATAAATCAGTATATTTAGTTTGCAAATTATAATAGGGATATGTTTCGACATATCCCTATTTATTAGAATATAATTAGTATCTAAATTTAGCTATATAAGGCTTATTGCCTGGAATATCCTCATTTGATACTACATAAATATTTCCGTTAGTTTTAAAAGTATGGACAGCTGAGAAGTTTAGAAGTTCTACATTGTTCTTTGTACTTCTTTTATGTAGGTCTACTTCATTCTTTTTTTGATTATATGCACCCCATTGTTGAAATTTGGATGCTAAAATTAAGTTCTCGATTCTTCCATTATATGCAGCAGGTGCTATTTCATCTATTTTATTTGAAGTTTGTTTTGTGCTTTTAATTTCTTCGTAGTTTTCTATAATTTTCCTATAGCTCTCCGTAAAATAGGATTGTAATATTTCCCAAGCTTTTCTGTGTAGTATTTCTTCTCTTAAATCTTCAGGGCTTCCTTCTACACCTTCTTCTATTAAGTTTTTATATTTACTTGCTTTTCTGTAAATAGCTTGAACGTTTTTAACGCCGGCCAGTACTAATGGTATGTTCTTGTTTTTAATGCTATTTATAACTCCGGTATCTACCATCTGGAAAAATCTGTAGACTTGATTTTTTCTATCTTCTGTCTCTATACCGTGCATAATTGTTGTAGAGCCTGATCCAGAATGTCCCGACATTTGCTTTTCAAATACATCGTATTTTAAAGCTTCCGAGAGATTTTTAGGTGTATCATTTAATTCAATTTCTTTTATAGTATATTGGCTGCACTGGTATAATTTGATATTGTTTTGATTTAGTGATAAAAGATAGAACTCTCCATCTCCGGTAAATTGAGATAGTAAAGGGACTATATAAAATTGATTGGAAACCAGAGAAACTTCATTAAATTTAACTGGTACTTTAAAATAATCAAAAAAATCTTCTGTTATAAATATTGCTAGTCCATCTTTTTGATGTTGCCAGAAAGTGGTATCCTCTACTAACTTGTAAGCTGATTCAAGCATTATTTCTATTTTGTTGTCATTAATATTGTTTTCTTTTAAACTATTTTCGGTTTCTTTTAAAAGATTTTTAAGACGAATCCTTCCGTGCATAGCTTCTTTTCCGCCTTTTTCAGTAGGTAAAAAAATTGAGACAGAAATATCTTTGTTTTTCTCGATTAGATTTCTGACGTCATCTTTTGTAATTAAATCCATTATTTAACCTCCTTAAAAAGTTTTACACTCATTTTATTATTACCCAGATAATAAAAGATTAAACGTTAGATAGATATTAATGTTATTTGTATTTTTTCATATATTGTCCAGGTGAGATTCCTTTTAGTTTGCTAAAGGTTCTTATAAAATGTGAGTTATTATTAAAGCCGGCTAATTCTCCTGAGCTTTGAACATTACATCCTTTTCTTAAAAAAGTACAAGACTTTAATATTCTGGTGTTGATTATATATTCTCTTAATGTGAAACCTGTAGATTCTTTAAATATTCTACAAAGATGGTATTTGCTTATATAGAAATTATCGGAAATGCTATCTAACGATAAATCACCTTCAATATTTTTTTCTATGTATTTTATTATTGGATAAACTTTATTGAATTTAAAGTTACTAGTAGAATTTTTATTGCTATTATTATTAAAAAAATTACTGATTATTATGAGTAATTGTACAAAGGCTATATCTTTTAAAATATCAGATCCGAATTTTTCTGGTTCTTTACTTGTGATTTTTTCAATAATCAAAATAGTCTTATTAAGCTGTTTTTCTGATAATTGTATACAAATATCATCTCCACAAAACTTGGATAATAAGTCGCTTTTTTTGCTTGAAATTTCTGAAAGAGTAGATTCAGGGAAATGAATTATATATCTTTTGTATAGATTTTTTTTGTCTACCATGGTTCTATGTAGTGAGGTATTTTTTATAAGTATAAGAGTTCCTCGCTTGATATTGTAGACAGTATTTTCCAAAAAAATACTACCAGAGTTAGTTAAAGATAGAAGAATTTCATAATTTTCATGAAAGTGGTGTTTCTTCATGTTCCAGTCATTATCTTGATTTAATTTGATTTCATAATCTATATTCATAAATATTGTTGTGTGATGTATTTTGTCGAGAATATCACACTTTCCTCCATATTAATATAATATATATTATCACATATAGCAATATATGCAAATTTTCAATCAAGAAAACGATAGATATTGCATATATTCGGTTGTATAATTAAATAAATTAGAGCTAATGATAAATAAATAGTAAAAAATAGAGGAGTTGTAATATGAATAATAATATAATTCATTGTATGAAAGAAGATTATGTTGAATATTTAAGAGATGAATCAAGAACAATAGGAAAAGCAGAAAGTATTTCTTTTCCAAAAACTGGAGAAGAAGTAATAGATATTGTTAAAGACATGTATTCAAAAGAAGTTCCTATTACAATACAAGGAGCTAGAACTGGGCTTGCTGCTGGTGCTGTCCCTAGGAAGGGTCACGTGTTAAATCTTTCGAAATTAAATAATATTTTAGGAATGAGAGTAGATGAAGAAGATAATTACTATGTGACTTTACAACCTGGTGCCATACTATCTCAATTTAAAGAAAAAATAAAATTAAGAAAATTTGATACTAGCAATTGGTCTTTTGAATCAAAAAAAGTGTTTAATAATTTTTGTAAAAAAGAAGAAATGTTTTTTAGTCCGGATCCAACTGAAACTAGTGCTACAATCGGCGGAATGGTTTCTTGTAATGCATCAGGAGCAAGGAGTTATATGTATGGACCTACGAGAAAATATATTGAAAAATTAAAATTAGTACTATCTGATGGTGATACCTTGACTGTAGAAAGAGGTAAAAATTTTGCGGATGGAAGAAAGTTAGTATTAAAAACTGATAAAGGGATGAATATAGAGTTTGTATTACCTAAATATTTAATGCCTAATAGTAAAAATGCATCAGGATATTATGTAGAAGATAACATGGATGCTATAGATCTTTTTATAGGAGCAGATGGGACTCTTGGAATAATAACTGAAATAGAAGTAAGACTTTTAAAACTACCAGAAATAATTTGGGGAGTAAGTTGTTTTTTTGAAAATGAAGCATCAGCAATTGGATTTGTTGAAGAGATTAGACGAAATTTAAAGGATATAGCTTCTATGGAATTTTTCGATAAAAATGCCTTATATATTTTAAAAAAACAAAAAGAAAGAAATCCTGGATTTGAAAGGTTGCCAGATGTGGATGAAAAAATGAAATCAGTTGTATATTTAGAAATACATACAGAAGAGGAAAAAGTGGCCTTGTCAAATTTAGAAAAAATTTCAAAGATAATGAATAGTTCTAAAGGTAAGTCAAAAGATACATGGGTTGCAAAAAATGATGTAGGACTAAATAGATTAATATTTTTCAGGCATGCAGTTCCGGAAAGCGTTAATATGCTTATTGATGAAAGAAAAAAAGAAAATTCTAAGATAACAAAACTAGGCACAGATATGTCTGTTCCGGATGAACATTTGGAAGAAGTTATAAAAATGTATAAGAAAGATATTATAAAAGAAAATTTAGAATCAGCAACTTGGGGACATATAGGTGATAATCATCTCCACGTAAATATTTTGCCTAGAGATAATAAAGATTACGATATAGGATTAAAACTTTATGAAAAATGGGCTAAAAAAGTAACTGAATTAGGAGGAGCTGTTTCGGCTGAACACGGAGTAGGAAAATTAAAATCAAAATATTTAAAAGTAATGTATGGACAAAATCATATAGATGAAATGGTAGATATAAAATCGACACTTGACCCTAAATTATTATTAAGTCCAGGTAATTTATTTGAAGTCGGAAAAAGGAGTGAATAATTATGAAAATAGTAGTTTGTGTAAAACAGGTTCCTTCTACTAATGA
>CAYMUD010000139.1:0-4091 GCA_964393495.1 uncultured Clostridia bacterium
CCATAGGATTTTTAAGAATACCTTGATAGGTTACGCCTGCTATAGAAAGCATACCTCCAATAAATAGACTTACAATTATTCTAGGAAATCTTATATTCCAAATAATATATACTATACTACTATCTATTTTTAAATAAGCCTCTTCATTTCCTATGATTTTACCATATATGATATTTAAAATATCTTTAACATTCACCTTTACTGCACCTAATGATAAAGATGTAAAGATTATTAGTCCTATAAAAACTGTTATAATAATTAAAAACAATTTATTCTTATTCATTTTACCACCTTAATAATCTATTAATAAAAGAGAATGCTCAGCATTCTCTTTACTTTACTTCCCTTGAAATGCTTCAGGGTGTATTGCTTGTGCTATCATTTCTAACCCATCAATTATCCTTGGGCCTGTTCTTGAAACTATATCTGGATGAAGCATATAAATATTATTGTTTTTTATAGCCTTAATATTTTCATATCCACTTCTATTTTTAATGTCTTCAATGGTTTTAAAACCATCATCAGCCGTTAAATAAACTTCCGGGTTTCTATCTACTAGCAATTCCAAGCTGTATTCTGGATATAAGGATTTTGAATCATATGCAATATTATCTCCGTTAGATAAAACTATTAATTCATTAATTATACTTCCTGGTCCTGCAGTCATTAAAGGTTCACTCCATACTTCATAAAATACTTTTTTGCTTTCAAAGTTTCCTACTTTTTTTTCTATGGATTCTTTTTTTGAAGCCATATTATCAGTTAATGTTAAAGCTTCTTCTTGTAAACCTAATATTATACCTAAGCTTTTTATGCTTTCAAAAACTTCGTCTAAATTTTGTGAATCTTGTAAGAAAACCTTTATACCAGCATCTTCTAATTTAGATTTCTGATCTTCTGCCATAGATAAAGATACCACTACATCAGGGTTTTTTTCAATTACTCTTTCTAAATTTGGTCCCTCAAAGTCTCCAATTATATCTATTTCCTTAGCTTCTTCCGGATAATTGCAGTATGAAGTTACTCCAACTAATTTTTCTCCTGCACCTAAAGCAAAAATAGTTTCCGTAAAACTCGGTGCTATTGAGATAATTTTTTCCACAGGTTTATCAAAGTCTATTTCGTTACCATAGCCATCTACAATAGTTATAGGATAATCCGAATCATTATCTCCACTTTCTTCTACCGCTTCCGGAGTCTCTTCTGCTTCTTCATTTTCTAATTCATCCTCAGTTTGGTTTCCACATCCTATCACTGATAATATAAGCATTGAAATTAATAAAAATATTAAAATTTTTCTTCTCATAAGTATCCTCCTGTTTTCAATTTTGAAAATAAAAAAACCTAACTTGAAGTTAGGATATAAACATATTAATAGAAATATATGTTTCCTTCCCTCCGAAGGTAAAGCAATAAGTTTTTTAGGCAGGTCTCCTGGCTCTAGTATATTCTCATTTCAACCTTCCTTTAAAGTGGTATTTAGAAATGATAAACTATTACAGTAGCGGGGGCTGCAGCGGATTTAAACCACTTTCCCTATTAATTCTTGAAACCTAAAAATATATATTTTATTTTCATCTCAAAGATTATCATATATTTTTTTATATTACAAATATAATATTGATTTTTTTAATACATAATGTAAAATATACTTATAATATTATTGTAAAGGAGGAACAAATGGATTATAAAGAATCAATAGAGTATATACACTCAACTTATAGATTTGGGAGCAAATTAGGCCTTGATAATATAACTAGACTTATGAACAAACTAAATAATCCCCAGGATAGTCTTAATATAATACACGTTGCAGGAACAAATGGAAAAGGATCTATATCTGCAATGATACAATCTGTATTAACAAAATCCGGTTACAGCACAGGTTTTTTTGTTTCCCCCTATTTAGAAAGGTTTACTGAACGAATCCAAATAGACAATAAAGAAATATCTAAAAAAGATTTAGCTGAAATAACTAGTGTAGTTAAAAATGCAGTAGAAGAAATTTTGGAAGAAGGATTTAATCATCCTACAGAATTTGAAATAGTAACTGCAATTGGATTTTTATATTTTTTTAGAAAAAAAGTAGATTTTTTGATTTTAGAAGTTGGTTTAGGTGGTAGATACGATGCAACTAATGTTATAGAAAAATCTTTGCTTTCAATAATAACTTCCATTAGCTTAGAACATACTGAATATTTAGGTGACACAGTAGAAAAAATAGCTTTTGAAAAAGCTGGTATAATTAAGAAAAACAATGATGTAGTAATTTATCCACAAGCTGAAAATATTATAGAAGTAATAAAAAATCAAGCTAAAATAAAAAAAGCCAACACATATATTCCAAAAGATAATAATTTGAAAGTAAAAAAATCAGGTAAGTTATTTTATGAAAGCGAAGAATTTTTTATTGAAGATTTCACTTTCAAATTCTACGGTAAGCATCAGCTAAAAAATTTATTAGTCGCAATTAAAGCCTTAGAAATTTTAAAAATAAAGAATTTTAAAATTAGTAATAAAAGTATTAAAAATGGTCTTGAAGCAGCTACTATGCCTGGAAGATTTGAGCTTATTCAGCAAAAACCTTATATAATTATAGATGTTGCTCACAACAAGGACGGTATAGATGCCTTTACAGAAACTATTAAGGGCTTTTTAGCTAATAAGAATCTAGTTTTGTTCATAGGTATGCTAAATGATAAAAATCCAGAAAATATCAACTCTGAGCTTCTTGATATGACTAATGAAATATACACACTGACACCAAAAAGCGATAGAGCCATTACTTCCTTTAATTTGAAAGAATTATTGTTAAATATTTCAAAAACAAGTGAAATTAAAGCACTAGATTCATATGAAGAAGCTGTAAGAATAGCAAAATCTAAAGATGATAATACTGTTTCAGCCTTCATAGGGTCTTTTTATATGGTTGGAGAAATAAGGACTTTAATAAAAAAATTATAGCCCGAGGCTATAATTTTTTATATTTTTCCCTAACTTCATTTATTTTGCCGCAGGTCATTTTACCTTCGGGACAAGGGCCTTTCAAACATCTTGGTCCTATATTTTTAAACAGATTAGGTGCAACAATTTTCACTTCTTTTAGCATTTCTTCAGCTAATTCTCTTATCTCCCACTGGGCTCTATTGCAGCATCTTAAATTAAAAAAGTGGATTAAAGACCTAGCATTCATTGTTATCATAATTTTAGTTTCACAGGAATTCGGTAGCACATAGCGTGAATCTTCTATAGATTTCTTCTTTGCTAGTTTTTTAGCCTCCTTAATGCTATTATTTTTCTTAAATTTTTCTAAATGCTTTTCATATAATATATCTACCAATTCATCGTATACCTCTTGGTCTTTTTCCATTTGCATAATGTATATATTTTTTGCTTTTTCTATTTTTTTAATTTCTTTAGGTATAACGTAGTGGAATTGACCTTCTTGTACATAACGCTGAGATCTCTGGCTATAACTTGCAATTCTATGTCTTACCAGTTGATGAGTCAAAACTCTACTAACACCTTCAACTGAAAAACTAAAAGATACATGTTCTATTGGCGATTCATGACCTAAATCCATTAAAAAGTTTAAAAATTTCTTTGCCTTTTCTTCATTTAAATTTTCCATAATTTTTTCGCTTGAAATATCAGAATAACAAAGTTTTGCAGCAGCAGAAATAATTTTTTCAGGTTCCGGTGTGTGGCTTAATAATTTAACATTTAATTTTCCTTCCATCTTTTCCTCCTATCTCGTCTTTATTATATAATAAGGCATTATGATTTCATTATCAATAAAAGTAATAATATATTTAATAATAAATATTGAATTTCTAGAATTATAGTGTTATTATTATATGAGAGAGGTTATCAAATGGCGAGATATAAAAAAGGACTAAAAACAAAAAATAAAATAATACAAGCATCTAAATCCTTATTCTATTTTAATGGATATAGGAAAACTACCGTCCAAGGTATAGCAGATTTAGCTGATGTGAATCTTGGATTGATTTCTTATTACTTTAAAAGCAAGGATAATATAGCTAAATCAATTTTTATTGGATTTCTAAAAGAAATCGAAAAGGAAGTTA
>CAYMUD010000140.1:0-4083 GCA_964393495.1 uncultured Clostridia bacterium
AAAATTGTAATGATTTTAATTTTCTTATTCATTAGTGCCTCCTTTTTATAATCAAGAGGCATTATATGAAATATACTTATCTTTGTCAAGGTATAGTTTAGTTACATTTTTTCAGGTGCTTCAATTCCTAGAAGATTTAGTCCGGTTTTCAAAACTTTATTTACTCCATAAGTTATAAGCAATCTTGCTTTCTTTAAGTCTTCTTCTTCTTTTAATATAGGACACTTGTTATAGAATCTGTTGTATTTTTGTGCAAGGTCTACTATGTATCTTGTTATGTAAAATGGTTCGTATTTTTCCAGTGCGTCTTCTATTACATCAGAAAATTCATAGAGGGATTTGGTTATTTCAAATTCTATATCTTTTTTTAATGATTGATAATCTACTTCTTCATCTATTTCTATTTTTGCTTTGTTTATAATGCTGCAGGTACGGGCATAGGTATACTGAAGGTATGGTCCAGTTTCTCCTTCAAAGCTTAATGTTTTATCCCAGGAAAATGTGTAATCTTTTATACGATTGTTGTATAATTCTTGAAATACTACTGCCCCTATTCCTACTTGTTTTGCAACTTCTTCTTTATTCTCAAGGTTTGGATTTCTATCTTCGATTATTTCTTTAGTTTTTTCTACTGCTTTATTTAAAACGTCTTCTAAAAATACTACTCTACCTTTTCTTGTAGATAGGGTACCTTCTTCTAAGCTAACCATACCAAAAGGTACGTGAATACAATCTTTAGCCCAGTCGTATCCCATTAATTCTACTATTTTTATCCACTGTTGGAAATGAAGGTTTTGCTGTGATGCTACCACGTATATATTCTTATAAAAATCGTATTTTTCTTTTCTATTTATAGATGCTGCAATATCTCTTGTGATATAGAGTGTAGATCCATCGCTCTTTCTAATTAAAGGTGATGGCATATCAAATTCTTCTAAATCTACAATTTCAGCTCCTTCTGATTTTTTCAAAAGATCTTTATCTTCTAATTCATCTATAACTCTTTGCATTTTATCTGAGTAAAAACTTTCTCCCGTAAAGGAGTCGAATTTAATATTTAACATTTCGTAAACTCTGTTAAATTCCTTTAAGCTTACATCTTTAAACCACTGCCATAGAGATTTAGCTTCTTCATCTCCTTGTTCCAGTTTTTTAAACCATTCTCTAGCTTCATCCTTTAATTCTGGTTTTTCTTCTGTTTCTTTATTAAATTTAATATATAGTTTTAGTAATTCTTTAATTGGATTTTTTTCAATGATTTCTTTGTTTCCCCATTTTTTATAAGCAGATATCAGCATACCAAATTGAGTACCGTAATCACCAAGGTGATTTATTGCTATTGTATTAAAACCCATAAAATCATAGATATTGTTTAAAGCGTTTCCTATGACAGTTGTCCTTATATGTCCTATGTGAAAGGGTTTTGCAATATTTGGTGATGAAAATTCTACTACTACATTTCTATCTTTACCAATATTTTTTTTGCCGTAATTATCATTATTAAATATTTCTTTAAGAATTTCTTTGTTAAATTCAGTTCTGTTTAGATAGAAATTTAAGTAAGGTCCGTTGTTCACTACCTTTTCAAATTTATTGTTTAATTCAATAGTTTCTGATAATTCTTTGGCTATTAATGCTGGGTTTTTTTTGAATGTTTTTGCTAATATAAAGCATGGAAAAGCGTAGTCCCCCATTTCCATATCTGGGGGTACTTCTATAATTTCATATATTTTTTCTTTTTCTAATTTCACACTTTCTGATATCAGTTCCGCTAGAGAACCTTTGTAGTCTATCATTAACTAACCTCCATAGATTTTTACTATATATGATATTAGCATATAGTAGGTTTTATTTCAATTTTTCAAAGTAATTTGTTTCATTAAATATCTTTATATTTTTAGATTTTAGTAAAGCTGATGTAATACCATCACCTTTTACTATTTTTCCTGAGAAAGTCCCATCGTATATACTTCCACATCCGCAGGATGGACTGTTTGATTTCAAAATAGCTTCTTTTATATTATACATATTAACAATTTTTAAAGTTTCTTCTGCTCCTTTTAAAAATTGTGATGTTACATCATTTCCATTTTTATCTACTACATATTTGATCCTGTTTTTTGTAATTATTTCCGATGGTTTTCTTGGTGTTTCTAAGCCTCCAAGCTGTTCTGGACAAACAGGGATTAGTATTTCTTTTTTTAATAACTCTTCTAGTCCTTTTATTTTATTATTTTCGCCACTGTATTTACAGTTAATTCCTAATAAACATGCACTAATTAGTATCATTTTTTTACCTCTGCTTTAGTTTTACGATTGTATTTCCATCTCCGCCTTCTTCAAAGCTTCCTAATCTAAACTCTTTTACAAGATTATGTCCCTTTAGGTACTGTCCTATTCCTTTTCTGAGAATTCCCTTTCCTTTACCATGTATTATACTTACTTCATTTAAGCCAGCAAGGTATGCATCGTCTAAGTATTTATCCACTTCTAAAAATGCTTCTTCTAGATTGAATTCCCTAACGTCTATACTGGGTTTGACTCTTTTATTCATTAGATTTATATTTTTGCTTCCGGTTTTTGTTTTTTCTTTTTCTTTTTTTTCTAGTTTTTTCAAACTGTTGTAATCTACATTTAATTTCATACTTCCTACTTGCACTGTAACCTTATCTTTTTTATTTTCTATTTCAGATATTATGGTTCCTTTTTGATTTAAGTTTTGAATAAGAACATAATCTCCTTTTTCTAGTTCTTCTTCTGATTTTTCGTAGTTTTTATCTAAGTCTACTGTAGTTTTATAGTCTTTTGTTTTATTGTTTATATCATTTCTCAGTTGATTTATTTTAATGTTTTTATCTTTTTCTATTTCAATGCTAAGTTCTCTCAACTGTCTTATTATATCCGCTGTTTCTTTCTTTGCTTTGGATACTATCTGTCTTGCTTCTTTTTTTGCATCATATATCATTTTTTCTTCTTTGTTTTTAAGCTCTTTTTCTTTTTCTACAAGTTTGTTTTTTATTTCTTTTTGTGTTCTTTTTAATTTTTCTATTTCTATTCTGTCTTTTTCACTAGTTTTTCTATCTGTCTCTATTTTAGCTAATGCGTCTTCAAATTCTATTTCATGAACTTTAAGTTTGCTTTTGGCTTCCTTAATCACTTCATCTTCCAGTCCTAATTTACGTGAAATTTCAAAAGCATTTGATTTTCCGGGTACTCCTATTAATACTCTATATGTAGGACTTAATGTTTTTATATCAAATTCAACACTTCCATTTTGTACGCCTTTTTGTGTGAGAGCATATATTTTTAACTCACTATAATGGGTAGTAGCAGCTGTGGTACATCTTATATTTAATAACTTTTCAAGTATAGTTATGGCTAGTGCTGCACCTTCTTCTGGGTCAGTTCCAGCTCCTATTTCATCTAATAGTACCAAGGATTTCGAGTCTACCTTTTTTAGTATGTCTACAATGTTTGTCATATGAGAAGAAAATGTAGATAAACTCTGCTCTATGCTTTGTTCGTCTCCTATATCTGCAAAAATTTCTTCAAAAACTCCAATATTGCTAGCAAAGCTTGCAGGAATATGCAGCCCAGCTTGAGTCATAAGTGTGAAAAGACCAATGGTTTTTAATGTTACGGTTTTACCACCTGTATTAGGTCCTGTAATTACAAGGGTTTTGTTTTCATCCCCTAGGTAAACATCTATTGGTACTACTTCTTTTTCCGGTATAAGAGGATGCCTTCCTTTTTTTATTTTTATATATCCATCTGTATTTAGTGATGGTTTTGCCCCAGTATAACTTATTGATAGTTTTCCTTTAGCAAATATAAAATCAATTTCTTTAAAAATTTGTTCGTTACTTAATATTTCTTGACTAAAGTTAGCTATATCTTGGGAGAGTTCTTTTAGTATTCTTTCTATTTCTTTTTTTTCGTCAATTTTTAAGCTGGATATATCTGAGTTAAGTTCTACAATGCTTGAGGGTTCTATGAAAAGGGTAGCACCAGAAGAGGACTGCCCGTGGATTAGCCCTTTTATTTTATTTCTATATTCTTGTTTTACAAGTATTACAAATCTAT
>CAYMUD010000141.1:0-4072 GCA_964393495.1 uncultured Clostridia bacterium
TTGTTGATATAACACATTTAATTATTGGCATACAAATTGCAATATTATATAATAGTAATATTAAAAAAAGATAGGTGTAATATATGAAAAATAATGGATTGATTTATGATATAAAAAAATTCTCTATTCACGATGGACCTGGGATAAGAACTACAGTTTTTCTAAAGGGGTGCCCTTTAAACTGTATGTGGTGTCATAATCCGGAAAGTATAGAAGGTGGAAAAGAATTTTTATATAATGAAGATAATTGTGTTTTATGTGGAGAGTGTGTAAGAACATGCCCTGAAGACGCATTGAAAATCGAGGGAGAAAAACTTTACTTTGACAGAGAAAAATGTACCTTCTGTGGAGAATGTGAACTTGCTTGTGTATATAGAGCTAGAGAAATAGTAGGTAAAGATTATTCTATAGCAGAGATCTTAAGAGAGCTAGAAAAGGACGAAATAATTTATGAGGAGTCTAGTGGTGGAGTTACCATCTCAGGCGGAGAGCCTTTAAATCAATTATATTTTCTAGAAGAACTTCTCATAAGACTTAAAGAAAACAATATACATACAGCAGTTGATACTAGTGGATATTCTAATTGGGAAAGTATAAAAAAAATAGCAAAGTATGTAGATTTATTTTTATATGATTTCAAGATATTTGATGAAAATAAACATATAAAATTTATAGGAAAATCTAACAAACTAATTTTAGAAAACTTGAAAAAACTTGATAAAATTCATGATAATATTAACCTAAGAATACCTCTTATAGTAGGAACTAAGGAAGATATTAATACAGATGACAAGAATATTAAAGATACTATAAATTTTCTTAAAGGTACAAATATAAAGAAGATAAGTTTGCTCCCTTATCATAATGGAGCTTTACATAAATATAGAAAATTAGGGATGAAATATCCCGACGAAGATATGAAAAGACCTAAAAAAGAATTATTAGAAGATATTAAAGAAAAATTTGAAAAAGAAGGCTTTGAAGTTAAAATCGGAGGATAGGAGGAACTTTAAATGAGAGGAAGTACTGAAAGAACTAAAAAATTAAGACAAGTTAGCATATCTACAGAACCAAAACTCAGCTTGGAGCGAGCAGAAATTGAAACAGAAATATACCAAAAATATGCGGGGGTTAAAGAAACACCTGTATTAAGAGCCATGGTATTTGAAGAATTAATGAAAAAGAGAAAGCTATATATTGGAGAAGGTGAATTAATAGTTGGAGAAAAAGGATTTGAGCCTCAAACAGCACCTACTTTTCCCGAACTTTGCTGCCATACATTAGAAGATTTTGATGTTATGGAAAAAAGAGATACCATAACTTTTAAAGTTTCTGAAGAAGATAGAAAGATACATAAAGAAAAAATTATCCCATATTGGGAAAATAGATCTATAAGACAGAAGCTTTTAGAAAGTATGACGAAAGAATGGACAAACTGTTATGAAGCAGGAATATTTACTGAATTTATGGAACAGAGAGCTCCAGGTCATACAGTTGCAGACGATAAATTTTATAAAAAAGGATTCAAAGATATCAAAGAAGAAATAGAGTTAGAAATCCAAAATTTGGATTATTTAAATGACTCTGAAGCATATAAAAAGAAAGCAGAATTAGAAGCAATGAATATAGCATGTGATGCTTTAATTATATACGGTAAAAGATATGGAGATTATGCTGAAAAACTTGCAGCTGAAGAAAAAGATTCTAAAAAGAAGAAAGATTTATTGAGTATTGCAGAAAACTGCAAAGTAGTTCCTGAAAATAAACCTGAAACTTTTGCACAAGCTGTTCAGATGTACTGGTTTGTTCATATTGGTGTTACTACAGAATTAAATACTTGGGATGCATTTTCACCTGGAAGAATGGATCAATATTTATATCCTTTTTATAAAAAAGAATTAGAAGAAGGGACTATTACAAGAGATAAAGCTAAAGAAATATTAGAGTGTTTATGGGTTAAATTTAACAACCAGCCTGCACCTCCAAAGGTTGGGGTAACAATGTTGGAAAGTGCGACTTATACAGATTTTGCCAATTTAAATACCGGAGGAATCAATCCTGAAACCGGGGAAGATGGAGTAAATGATGTATCTTATATTATATTAGATGTAATGGATGAAATGAAGCTACTTCAACCAAGCTCTAATGTCCAAATAAGTGTTAAGAATCCCAAGGGTTTTATAAAAAGAGCCTGTGAAGTATCTCGAGAAGGTTGGGGTCAACCTGCCTTTTACAATACTGAAGAATTAATTGAAGAACTACTTCAAGCAGGTAAGGATATTAAGGATGCTAGATATGGTGGTTCAAGCGGATGCGTTGAAACAGGAGCACAGGGAAGAGAAGCATATATACTGACGGGTTATTTTAATACTCCAAAAATATTTGAAATAACTCTAAACAACGGTTATGATAAAAGAACTAAAAAACAAATTGGATTAAAAACCGGAGATCCTAGAAAATTTAAGACATATGAAGAATTAGTTGAAGCTTACAAAAAACAGCTAAAGTACTTTATTGATATTAAGATAGAAGGCAACAATAAAATAGAAAGAATATTTGCCGAGCACATGCCGTCACCATTTTTATCTACGGTAGTAGATGACTGTATAAAGAAAGGTAAAGATTACAACGAGGGTG
This sequence comes from uncultured Clostridia bacterium, assembly GCA_964393495.1. Taxonomy (GTDB): domain Bacteria; phylum Bacillota; class Clostridia; order Tissierellales; family Dethiosulfatibacteraceae; genus UBA8670. Next base: position 2,638 of record CAYMUD010000141.1, read on the forward strand.
GAGCAAGATATAATACGAGATATTTGCAAATTGTTGGAATAGGTACTATTACAGATGCTCTTACAGCGGTGAAAAAAAATGTTTTTGAAGATAAAAGATTTTCAATGGAAGAATTATTAAAGGCATTGGATAGTAATTTTGAAGGATACAGCAAAATCAGAAATATTGTTCTCAACTATACGCCTAAATATGGAAATGACGATGATTATGCTGATAACATTATGATTGAAACTTTTGATGCAATAAATGATATGATTACAGGAAGACCAACGGTATTTGCAGGAACATACAGAATAGATATGCTTCCTACTACTTGTCATATATATTTTGGTAAAGTAACAGGAGCTACGGCTAATGGAAGATTATCTGAAAAACCTCTAACAGATGGGATATCACCAGAAAAAGGTGCAGATAAAAATGGACCAACAGCTGTTATAAAATCTGCTTCTAAAATGGACCATGTTAGAACTGGAGGAACCTTACTTAATCAAAAATTCACCCCGGATGTTTTGGAAGGTGAAGAGGGAATTGAAAATTTTGCATCTTTTATAAGATCTTATTTCAAAATGGGAGGACACCATATACAGTTTAATGTGATACGAAAGGATACCTTACTTGATGCTCAAGCTAATCCAGATGAATATAAGGACTTAATAGTTAGAGTAGCAGGATACAGTGATCATTTTAATAATCTAGAAAAAGCTTTGCAAGATGAAATAATTGAAAGAACTGAACAAGATATTTAGATATAATTCCATCCATATAATAAACAAAAGGATAATCATTAATATGATTGTCCTTTTGTGTTATAATGTACATAATGAAACTAACAAAGAGGGATAAAATGAATTACGAAAAAGTAATGGAAATCGTTGCAAATAATATAGATGATGGTATTTTTATAGTAAATAAAATGGGAAAGGTAGTATTCTACAATGAATCTGCAAATAATCAGGCAGGAGTTAGTGTTGATAATGCAGTAGGTAAACATATGCTTGAAATATTTCCGAAACTTACAGAAGATACCAGTACATTGTTACGGGTTTTAAAAACTGGAGAACCAATAATAGGTGATATATTAAGCTATTATAATTCCAACCTTAAAAGAGTCACTATTTTAAGCACCACGCTACCCGTATATGAAGATGGCGAGTTAATTGGAGCAGTGGAAATAGCTAAAGATATGGGCGTTTACGGAGAATTTAACGAAAAGATAAAAAAAATTAAAGATAACAAAGGGATAAAATCAGAGAACAAAGAAATAAAATATAGCATAGACAGTATTATAGGAAATAGTGAACCAATAAAAGAAGTGAAAAACAAAATCAAAAAAATGGCAAATAGTAGTGCGCCAGTTATGATAACCGGGGAAACTGGAACTGGAAAAGAACTTGTAGTGCAAAGCATTCATAACTTTAGCGATAGATGTGATAAA
>CAYMUD010000142.1:0-4011 GCA_964393495.1 uncultured Clostridia bacterium
ATGTCTATTACTATAATACAGGTTCTTTCGTCGTAATCAACAGGTTCTTTTTTAAACTTGATTCTTACATCAATTACAGAAATAACCTTACCCCTTAGGTTTATAATTCCCTTTACGTAGTTAGGAACTTCGGGTATGTTAGTAATAGGTTGAATTCCTACTATTTCAGTTACATACTTGATTTCCAGACCAAATACCTCATCCCCTAATTTAAATGTTAAAAATCTTCCTTTTTGGGTATCTTCTTCTTGATTTAAATCTTTTTTTTCATCCAAACTCATGCTTACCCTCCTTATCCTTTAGTTTGTGTTAGTGTACACTAACATAAATGACTTCTTTATATGTTATCGGTTGATAACATAAAAACTTTAGCAGAGATTTTATAATTAATAAATAAAATATAAAATTATAATTTTGTGATAATTTATATAAGATGATATAATGAAAAAATAATTTATTCTTTGAATAGGAGCAGTTTTAAACAAAAGAGTCTGCCAATTTATTAAGTATAAAAGGATTAACATCAAGAGAATATTGTAAAGAGCTTCTTTTAGACTTAAGAAAGCATGAAAACCTATCTATTACAATTGCTGGAGCAAAAAGATAATAAATTAGTTTAATATAAAAGTTTTGGATTTTCGCTAAAGAATTTGAAAAAAATACCGAAGTAAATTGATGTATAAAAAAGATTTCAAAGGAGAAAGTTTTGATTAAAAAGACAATACTACTTACATTAACAATTATAGTTTTAACTTCATTTACATTAACATGTAACGGAGAAGAATTAAATTATGAGAGTCTAATCGAAAATCATGGTTCCATAATGCTTATAGTAAATCCTGAAAATGGAGATATAGTATATGCAAACAATGCTGCTGTCGATTTTTACGGTTATAAAAAAGAAACATTACAATCCAAGAACATATCACAGTTGAATGAAATGACGGATGAAGAAATAGCAGCAGAAATGAAAAGAGCAAATGAACAGGAAGTAAACCATTTTGACTTTAAGCACATAAGAGCCGATGGCACTATTAAAAATGTTGAGGTTAGTTCATATCCTATTGAAATAGGTGGAAGAAGTCTATTGTTTTCAGTAATAAATGATGTAACAGAAGAAGTAATGATTCAAAACAAGAAAATGAGAAATGAATATATTTTCGTAGCTTTTTTAATTATATCAATATTTATACTTGCCTATCTATTGTACACTAAGAAAAAAATTGTAAATAGACTCCATACAAAGCAAAAACAAGTAGCAAACAATGAAAAACTTAGGAAAACATATATTAATGCAGATCCAGTATATACAAGTCTAAAGGATGAAAAATTCAGGTATGTATTTGCAAATGATTCCTTATGTGAATTTATAGGAGATACTGAAGATAAGATAATAGGAAAAAAAGACTTTGAAGTCCTTAAAGACGAAGCTAAAAAAATTAGAAAAATTGATGAACAAGTTTTAAAAACCATGGATACTGTTGAGTCAATAGAAAACTTAAGAGGTCAAATATATAAAGTTACTAAATTTCCTGTAGAACTTTTGAATGGAGAATATGGGGTTGGAGGATACTTAAATAATATAACAGAAAAAGAAGCAATTAACAGAAAATTAAAAGAAAATAGAAATAAACTCAGGAGCATCTTAGAAACAACTCAAGATGGATTTTGGATTGTTGGAGAAAATCATAAGATAATAGATGTAAATAATGCCTACTGTAAAATGAGTGGCTACAGTAGAAAAGAGATGTTGAGTTTAACTATCCCAGATATTGAGTTTTTAGAAACTCCAGAAGACACCAAAAAAAGAATAGAAAGAATAATGAAAACTGGACATGATTTATTTGATACAAAGCACGTAAAAAAAGATGGAGAAATTTTTGATGTTGAAGTTTCTATATCACTGTTTTCTAAAAAACCATTAGAATTCATATGCTTTTTTAGGGATATCACTGAAAAGAAAAAGTATGATGGTAGGATAATAGAAATTAAAGAAAGATTAGAAAATATAATAGAAGGAACAAATTCAGGAACATGGGAAATGGATGTTAGAATTGATGAAGTAATCATTAATAAAAAATATGCTCAAATGATAGGATATGATTTTAAAGAAATTTCACCATTAAATCTAAAAAAATGGAGAAGTTTAGTACACCCTGAAGACTTTGATATTGTAGAAAAAGAAATAAAAAAATTAGTAAATAAAGAGATTGACTATTATAATCTTGAGATAAGAATGAAGCATGAAAATGGAGATTGGATATGGATAAACTCAAGGGCAAAAGTTACGAAATGGAATGCTGAAGGCAAAGCTCTTTTAATAAGTGGAATAGTTACAGATATTACGGATAAAAAAGAAGCAGAAGAACAAGTATATAACCAAAAAGAACAGTTCAAAACAACCTTAATGTCTGTAGGAGATGCTGTAATTTCTACTGATAAAAAAGGTAAAGTTAAACTTATTAATAATGTAGCTGAACAGCTAACTGGATGGTCTCAAGAAGAAGCATATAATCAACCATTAGAAAAAGTTTTAAATATTATAAATGAATACACAAGAAAAATCTGTGAAAATCCTGCAGAGAAAGCTTTAAGATTAGGAAAAGTTGTGGAAATGGCAAATCATACAATACTAATTACAAAAGATGGAAAAGAAATACCAATAGAAGACAGTGCAGCACCTATAAAAGATATTGATGAAAATGTGACCGGTGCAGTTATAGTATTTAGAGACTTTAGTGAAAAAAGAGAAAAACAAAAAGAAATAGAATACCTAAGCTTTCACGACCACCTTACAGATCTTTACAACAGAAGATATATGGAAGATGCAATAAAAAGATTAGATACTAAAAGAAACGTACCTTTTTCTATAATAGTTATAGATTTAAACGGACTGAAACTAACAAATGATGCTTACGGGCATAGTATGGGAGATAAGCTTTTAGTAAAAGTTGCTGAAATTCTAAAAAAGTCTTGCAGAGAAGATGATATTATATGTCGAGTAGGAGGAGATGAGTTTGTAGTACTTTTACCAGGAACAAATAATATAGAAGCAGAAGAAATAAAAGATAGAATAATAGAAAAATCTCATAAGACCAGCTTAGATTCAGTAATAATCTCATTAGCCCTAGGCCATGCCACAAAAAAACCACAAGACAAGGATATATTAGAAACCTACAAAGAAGCAGACAATAATATGTACAAGAACAAACTTAAGCATGGAAAAATTATGCGAAACAAGACGATAGAAACAGTTTTAGTAAATATTAATAACAAATATGACCATGAACAGATCCATACTCAAAGAGTCTCCCAATACTGTGATAGTATAGCTAGAGCTATGAATTTAAATAGTAAAGAAATTGAAGATTCAAAAATAGCCGGTACCTTACATGACATAGGTAAAATTATTGTGCCTCCAGAGATATTAAGCAAGGAAGAGAAATTAAGTTATGAAGAATGGGAGACTATAAAAAAACATACTATTACAGGGTACCAACTTCTAAAAAGTGTAGATGAATATTCACATCTAGCTGAAGCTGTATTACACCATCATGAAAAATTAGATGGATCTGGTTATCCAGAAGGATTAAATGAAGAAGAAATACCATTATTATCAAAAATAATTGCTGTAGCAGATGCCTATGAAGCTATGACTGCAAATAGACCATATAAAGAAACAAAAACAAAGAAAGAAGCAATAGAAGAATTGAAAAAATATTCTGGAAGCCAATTTGATAAAAAAATAGTAGATGTATTTGTTTATGAGGTTTTGTGATTAAATTATAAAGTAAGATATTTAAAAAAATAGGTTTTATTTAAATTTATTATAAAACTATTGAAATAATTAAAAATAATATATAAAAAAACTGTGGCTTTATGGATAAGTGAAAAACCCACTTATCCATAAGCTCCACAGCTCCTAATAATCCAACTTTTTTTACTCTAAAGCTAGGTTTTAATTTAATCCAAGTTCTTTTAGTTTTTCATCAGTAGGAATTCCTGTTTCTA
>CAYMUD010000143.1:0-4005 GCA_964393495.1 uncultured Clostridia bacterium
CTGAATTAATCGATGTACAGGATGATGGCTTAATAACAGGCTTATTCTAAATATAGCTACAAAATAATTCAAGGGGCTAATTAATTAGCCCCTTATTTCTTTATAAAAAAACTTATAGTATAATAGAATATATGGTAAAATATATAAAAATATAAAAGTGATTGAATTTGGAAGTGGAGGATGATTTATGGCGAAGGTTAAAATAAATGTTAATGGAAAAGATATATACGGGGAAAATGGAGAATCCCTGCTTAAAGTAGCTTTAGAAAATGGTATTGAAATACCAAATTTGTGCTATCATGAGGATTTAAAAATAGAAAATGGTGCTTCTTGTAGATTATGTTTGGTAGAAATAGAAGGAGTAGATAAATTGGTACCTGCGTGTGCTACAACTATAAAAGAAGGCATGAAGGTAGAAACAGAGAGTAGGAAAGCTGTAAATAATAGAAAAGTGGTGCTGGATATGATGATTTCCGACCATCCTCTAGATTGTCTTACATGTGAAAAAGCCGGAGATTGTAAACTTCAAGATTACTGTTATAAATATGATATAAAAGAAGGAAAGTATAAAAATAGTCGTAAATCCATGGATATAGATTATTCAAATGAATTTTTTATTAGAGATAACAATAAATGTATATTGTGTGGTTTGTGTGTTAGAGCTTGCTCTGAACTACAGGTAATTGATGCTCTTACCTTTGCAAATAGAGGGGAAGAGATGTTTGTTACTACTGGATTTCACGACAAATTGAAAGAAGGTCCCTGCACATCCTGTGGAACTTGTGTATCTTTGTGTCCTGTAGATGCTCTAAAACCAAAGAAAACATTGAAATACAGAACTTGGGAAACTAGAAAAGTAAGAACCACATGTCCATACTGTGGAGTAGGTTGTCAAATGAATTTAGTAGTAAAAGGAAATGAAGTAGTAGAAGTTGAACCCTATTACGGAGAAAGCAACAAGGGGCTGCTCTGTGTAAAAGGAAAATTCGCTTATGGATTTATAAATCATAAAGATAGACTTAAAAAACCTTTGATAAAAAAACATGGAGAATTTATTGAATCCTCTTGGGAAGAAGCATATGATTTAATAGTTAGTAAAATTTTGGAAACTAAAGAAAAGTATGGCAATGATGCATTAGCTGGATTATCCTCAGCAAGAGTAAGCAATGAAGAAAATTATCTTTTTCAAAAGATGGTAAGGGGTTATTTTGGAAATAATAATGTGGACCATTGTGCAAGACTTTGTCATGCTTCAACGGTTACAGGACTTGCAACTACTTTAGGTAGCGGTGCTATGACAAACAGCAATAAAGAAATATTAGAATCTGATGTGATTTTTGTAACAGGATCAAATACTACAGAAACCCATCCTGTATTAGGAGCATTTATTAAACAGGCAAAAAATAAGGGAGCAAAATTAATAGTTGCAGATCCAAGAACTATTCCACTGGCAGAAAAGGCGGATATTTATTTACCAATTACTCCAGGAACTAATGTAGCTTTAGCTAATGGTTTAATGAACGTAATTATAAAAGAAGGACTGCAGGATTTAGAATATATTAAAGAAAAAACTGAAGACTACTATAAGCTGGTTGAGGTGGTGGAAAAGTATACTCCAGAAGTAGTTGGAGATATTTGTGGTGTTGAAGCTGAGGATATTATAGAGGCTGCAAGATACTACGGTAAAGGAGAAAAAGCTAGTATTTTTTACTCTATGGGAGTAACCCAGCATACTACGGGAACTCAAGGAGTTATGAGTTTGGCTAATCTAGCAATGCTTTGTGGAAACATTGGGAAAGAATCTGCCGGTATTAACCCGCTTAGAGGTCAAAATAACGTACAAGGAGCTTGTGATTTAGGAGCTTTGCCTAACGTATATCCAGGATATCAAAAAGTAAATGATAAAATCAGTAGAGAAAAATTTGAAAAAGCCTGGGATAAGAAACTAGATAGCATAGTCGGGTTAACTGTTACTGAAATGTTTAAAAAGGGATTTGAAGAAAAGCTTAAATTTCTATATATTATGGGAGAAAACCCTATGATTTCAGATCCGGATTTAAGTCATGTTAAGAAATCACTCCAAAATATAGATTTTATTGTCGTTCAGGATATATTCAGAAACGAAACTGCAGAATTTGCTGATGTTATACTTCCTGCTGCTTCTTTTGCCGAAAAAGATGGTACTTTTACAAATTCAGAAAGAAGAGTACAGAGAGTAAGAAAAGCTATAAATCCAATAGGAGACTCAAAGGCGGATTGGATTATAATAAGAGATATACTTAAAAGATTAGGAATGAAGGAAGATTATAATAAGCCACAAGAAATAGCAGAAGAAATATCATTACTGACGCCTCAGTATGCAGGTATAAAGTATGATAGAATTGAAGAAGAAGGATTGCAGTGGCCTTGTACCGATGATAAACACCCAGGGACTAAATATCTTCATAAAGATAATCCGGCAAGAGGTAAAGGTCTTTTTATACCAGCAGAATATGCAAAAAGCAATGAAGTGCCTTGCGATGATTATCCATATATTTTGACAACAGGAAGAATACTGTATCATTATCATACTAGAACCATGACAGGTAGAATAGAAGGCCTGAATAATTTGTATTCCGAGTCTTTTGTAGAAATCAATCCTGCTACAGCCAGAGGGTTAGATGTAGTAGATGGTGAAATTATCGTTGTGAGTTCAAGAAGAGGAAGTATAAAAGTTAGAGCTTTTCTAACAGATAATATAAAGGAAGGGGTAGTATTTATACCTTTCCATTTTGCAGATGGACCGGCAAATTGTATTACAAATCCTAAACTTGACCCTATAGCAAAGATACCTGAATTAAAAGTAAGCACTGTTAATATAAGGAAACTTTATAAACAAGAAGAAGCAGTAAATTTTTCCTGCGGTAAATAAATCATATAAAAGAGTTGATATTATGAAAAAATTTGGGACTGCGGTAATTTTAGCAGGTGGAAAAAGCAAAAGAATGGGAAAAAATAAGGAACTTCTAAATATAAAAAATAGAAGGTTAGTTGAAATGCAGATTTCTTTGCTGGAAAGAGAGTTTGAAGATATTATTGTGATTACAAACTACCCGCAGTACTACAATGGATTAAATTGTAAAACATTTATGGATATAGTTAAAGATAAAGGGCCTATAGGAGGAATATATACCGGACTGGTTAATTCCTCAAGTTTGTATACATATTTTTTGGCCTGCGATATGCCTTCTGTAAACATACAGTATATAAAATTTTTAAAAAAGGAATTAATAAATTATAAATATAAAGCCGGTATAACTCTTTTAGGAGATTGGATTGAGCCTTTTAATGCATTCTATTCAAAAGAAATGACTAAAGATGTAAAAGACTATATTTTAAATGGTGGTTATTCTGTACATAAACTGGTAAAAAGTTTGAAATGTTTGTTTATTGAAGAAAAAACAGCAAGAACATACAGTCCTAACTGGGAAATGTTTATAAATTTTAACACTAAAGAGGATATAGAAATTTTTTTAAAAGAAAACGAGATGAATATATGATTGAAAATAAAACTAAGATAATAAGATATGAAAATGAAAAACACAGGGAAATTTATGATGAAGTAGTTGTCGAATTCGAATTGGATATATACGTTAATAATAGACCAGTTTGTAGTAGGTTATGTTTAAATGAAAATCTACAGGATATGGTGATAGGATTTTTATTAACAGGCGGATATATATCAAAGTATGAGGATATAGATAAAATAGAAATAAAAAGTCTAGGAAAGAATAAAGGAAAATGTTATTGTGTAGTGGATAAAAATAAAATGATCCCTCGAAAGCATTTGAATAAATATAAAATAAAATCTAAAGAAATAGTTGAAGCTATGGATAAATTCACACATAAATCTTCCTTATTTAAAAAAACAGGAGGAGTTCATAGCTGCGGAATTTTAAAAGATAATAAAATAATATATTTTGCTGATGATATAGGTAGACAAAATGCCTTGGATAAGACAATAGG
>CAYMUD010000144.1:0-3994 GCA_964393495.1 uncultured Clostridia bacterium
AATACCAGCAATTAAACGAGGGTTTTGTGGGGAAATCCATATAATTTCATCCTTTATTACTATCGCAGGAAAAATTAGTGCAGATAAAACCGCTGGCGGTACATATCGCATAGCTCTTCTAATCCAGTTAGGAAGTTCGAATCTTCCATATAAGTATATAAAGGAAAATCTAAACAAAAATGTTCCTATACCAATAAGTATTATAGTTAAAATAAGCTGAGTATTATTCATTTTCGGATACCTCTCTCTTATTTGATAATATCCTCTCGCTTAATGATCCTGATATAATCCCTATAATTGCTGCCAAAACAAGTCCAATATTCATAGGAAATTGTGCAGCTAATACCGCTACTGTTCCACTCGTTATTATAGCTATAACTCCAGGCCAACCAGCAACACCTTTAAGAAGAATAGCAATAAAAGTAAGAGGTATACCAAAATCTAACCCTAATTCCGGAGGAATAATAGAACCCATCAAATATCCTAGCAGAGTACTTATTTGCCAAATTAACCATATGCTAATTGAAGCCCCAAAAAAGAAGCTCTTCTTATCTTCATCTGGATTATTCATAAAGTGTACCGAGGACATAGCATAACTTTGATCCGTCATACTATAGGCAAGTAATATTTTCCACTTGATATTTACCTTTTGGATATAAGGTGCAATGGATAAGCTGTAAAGCATCATTCTAAGATTAATAATCAAAGCAGTATAAATAATAACCAGCATATTAGCATTAATACTAATCAACTGAAGAGCTGCCAGTTGAGAAGCTCCAGCAAATATTCCTATGCTCATCAACATAGTCATACCTAAAGATAGGCCTGTATTAGCTGCTGAAATCCCACTTATTAATCCAAAGGGTATAATTCCCAACATTAAAGGTGTTACTATTTTTACACCTCTTGATATACTTTTTTTATTTATCATAACAATTGTCCTTTCTTGTTAAAAAAATTCAAAATAATAAAAAACCTCGAATATGCACTCGAGGTTGCTAATTTTTTGCATATAACTCTTATTCGAATTATAATTTATTTCTAAAAATATTAGAATCCATTGCAGAATTTGTGTTTGTATGTAAGATTGTAATTAGATTAATTTTTGCTTTCATTTTCTTACCTTTCATTCACCTTAAATTCAAATATTTCAGGCCTATTATAATGACCTGCTGGATCCCAATCATATTTAGATTGAACAATATCATTTAAATCTAAATCTACCGTTAGAATACCTGCTTTATCATATAGTGGTCCAGCTAAATATTCTCCATATGGATTTATTACACAGCTACCACCTCTACACATTATATCTGGTTGTTCTTTTAAATCATCATAATATTTAAGATCAGTGGGATATTCTGATTTTTCAACATATTGATTACTCATTATTACAAAGCATCGCCCTTCAAAAGCAATATGTCTAAGGGTTGATTGATAAATTTCCCTCTGATCAGCAGTTGGAACTATATACAAATTAACACCTTTCATGTACATAGCCATTCTCGCTAAAGGCATGTAGTTTTCCCAACATATTAAAGATCCCATTTTACCATAAGGAGTATCAACTACAGTAATAGTTGAGCCATCGTCTTCTCCCCATATTACTCTCTCTGCAGCAGTTGGCTTTAACTTCCTATGTTTTCCAAGGTATCCATCGGGACCAAAAAATAAATTAGAGCAGTACATTGTTCCATCCATACCATTTCCATTTTTTTCAGTAACCCCTATAGATAAATAAATTTCTAACTCTTTAGTTAACTCCGATAGTTTGTCAACTTCTAGTCCTGGCACTGCAACTGAATTATCATAATATCTTTGATAATCCTCTCTTCCTTCTTTTGTTCTACTGCCAACAACCATACCAAAAGTAAGCCCTCTAGGATAGCATGGGATAAAACTCTCAGGAAAAACAATGAGCTTAGCTCCAGTCAATGCAGCTTCTTTTGTTAACTCTATAGTCTTCTCCATAGTTTTTTCTAAATTAAAAATGACCGGTGAATCTTGAATAATAGCAACCTTTAGTTTCTTTTCCAATAAACTCAACTCCTATAATAGAATTTAAAAATATTTTATTTATATAGTTAATTCATTCTATTTAAAAAAATAACTGATATACTCCTGAAATTTTAATCCCTTCACTTTGTGCAATTTGTTCAAGTTCTTTTCTTTCTTGTGGGAGAGCACACCAAGCCATACCACAACCAGAATCAATCTCTCTTGGCAAAGGAATTAACCTCCCTGGTAATTTATTAGCTAAGCATGCCTTTTCAAAAGCTATAGCTTGAGTAGTACTTGGAAATGTAATAATTAATTTTAAGCTTTTCTCCATCATAATGCTATTTCCCTTACTGCTTGTACTGCCCTATCCACATCTTCATATGTATTAAACCAAGAAAAACTAAACCTTACAGCACCACGGCTTTCAGTTCCTAATGCTTTATGCATTCTTGGTGCACAGTGGGCTCCAGGGCGAGTAGAAATATTATACTTTTGGGATAATATATCAGAAACAGCAGAAGAATCATAATCATTAATATTTAAAGCAACTATAGCTACTCTTTGGTCTAATGAAAAATCACCGTAAATTTTTACTCCTTTAATATCTTTTACCCCTTCATAAAAACTATTCATTAGCTTAGTTTCTTTTTCTGAAATAAAATTGATTCCTATTGATTGAATAAAATCTATAGCTGCAGAAAGGCCGGCTATACCGTGACTATTTAATGTACCAGCTTCTAAACGCGTTGGATAATCTTGAGGCTGTATAGAACTATAAGACTTAACTCCTGTTCCTCCAACTTTTAAAGGTTTAATATCTATTCCTTCTCTTATGCAAAGGCCTCCAGTACCTTGTGGCCCCATAAGACCTTTATGCCCAGTAAAACAAATTATATCCCCACCGATTTCCTTCATATTTAAAGGAATACATCCTGCTGTTTGTGATGCATCTACTATAAATATTAGTCCATGACGACGTGCAATTCTACTAATCTTAGATAAATTTACTATATTTCCTGTAAGATTCGAAGCATGATTACAAATGATAGCTTTCGTATTGGATTTTATTAATTTTTCAAAAGCTTCCAATGATAAATTCCCCTTTGAATCCGCAGATACAAAACTAAGTTCTACATTTTTTTCGGTCTCCAAACGGTAAAGTGGTCTTAGGACTGAGTTATGCTCTAAATCTGTAGATATCACATGGTCTCCTGATAAAATAGTTCCATTGATGGCAATATTCAAGGCTTCCGTTGAGTTTTGTGTAAAAATAACATGATCTGCTCTCAAACATCCAAATAAGTCTGCTATTTTAGCCCTTGCTTCATATAAGGTACGAGAAGCTTTTAGAGATCGACTATTCACACCTCTATCAGAATTACCCAATGTATTCATTGCTTCCACTACCGCATCAATCACTTGAGCTGGTTTATGCAATGTTGTTGCAGCATTATCTAAATATATCATGGTTTTATCACTTTAGCTGCACCATTAAGTTTTTCAACTATAGTGTACATATTAGATACTGAACCTACAGCTAATTCTTCTTTAACTTCAAAATAATCCAAACAAGTTCCACAAGTTATAACCTCAACACCTTGGGCTTCAAGATTTTTAATATCCTGCAAAGCAGCTGAGTCATTCAAGGTAAGTTTCGCTCCAGCATTATAGAAGATAATAGCTTTAGGCAGTTCTTCTAATTGAGTAAGGGTATATATAAAGCTCTTCATCAGCACTTCACCTAAGCTATTATCTCCATTACCCATAGTTTCGCTTTCAATAGCGACTACTGTATTTCCTAGTGCATCAGGTATGCATACCTGATCTTTTGCTTCTAATTCAACTTTTTCAGAATTTAATACTTCTCCACGAATAACAAATTCTTTTTCTTTTATCTTTTCACTTACAGGTTTTATATCTTTACTGGAAAGTGCCTTCATTACATTTTGCACAGCAGTTTCATTGTCCACATAAACTTCAATAACACTTCCCT
>CAYMUD010000145.1:0-3977 GCA_964393495.1 uncultured Clostridia bacterium
AAAAAGGTTCTTCGTGTAAAAACAATCCTATTCCATGTCCCATTCCTTCGTAGTGATTTTCTCTATAACCAGTATCTATAAATATTTTCTCAGAAGCATAAAAAGGTTCTTTTGCTAATACCCCTGCTTTTATAGATTTTATTGCTTCCATCTGAGCCTTTTTCACTACTTGGTAGGCTTCTTTTTGCTTTGGCGTAGGTTCTTTACCTACTACTACAGTTCTTGAAAAATCTGTAAGATAGCCCTTGTAACTGGCACCGTAGTTTATAAGGAATAAATCTCCTTTTTTAATTTCTGCATCTGAAGGAGATGCCATAATTTGAGAACTTCTACTTCCCGTCAGAAAAATATTTTCGCTTATCTGGGTATCTCCCCCTTCTAATCTTATATAGTAGTTACAAAGGGCAGAAATTTCTTTTTCGGTTTTACCAATTTTTATGTTTTTTAAAAGTCTTTTAAAAACTCTGTCGTTTATTTGGGATGCTTTTTTTAAATTTTGAATTTCTTCATGGGTTTTAACTAGTCTAAGCTGTTCTACTAAGCCAATGACAGGTGTTATTTCTGCATCTACCATATCATAAAGCTCTGTGAATTTTTTGTAGGTTAGGTGTTCTGCTTCAAATCCAAGCCTTTTTACACCTTCTTTTTTTATGATTTCATTTACAGCTTGTTTAAGTTTCTTTTCTTTTTTTTGCCAATCTATTATTTTAAATCCTTTTGTGGTTTTAGATGCTATTTCTTTGTGCCTACCGTCGGTGAGTATATATTTTCCTTTTTTAGTTATTAGTGCATAGGCAAACTTTTCCCTAAATCCGCTTATATAGTGAACATTGTAGGGATTACTTATGAAGAAGCCATCTATATATTCTTTTTGCATTTTTTTTATAAGATTTTCTAACACTGTTACACCTCTTTATTTTCAATAATTATAGTTTAACATATAATTTATTTTTTTAGTAATTTATTTTTTATATAAATGGCATGCTACTTCATGGTTTTCTTCATAAGTTATTAAGGGAGGTTTATTCTCTTTACATATAGGCATAACGTGTTTGCATCTGTCTGCAAATCTACATTGCTCTTTAGGATTTATAGGACTCGAAAGTTCTCCTTCTAATACAATTCTTTTTCTTGATTTGGCTATTTTAGGATTTGCTATAGGTATAGATGATAGCAGTGCCTGTGTATAGGGGTGCATTGGATTTTTGTAAAGATCTTCTGAATCAGCTTTTTCTACAATATTTCCTAGATACATTACTACAACTTTATCTGATATGTATTTCACTACACTTAAATCGTGAGCTATAAATAGATATGTAAGATCACGTTCTTTTTGTATTTTTTTAAGCATATTTATTACCTGTGCCTGCACGGACACATCCAGTGCTGATATAGGTTCGTCGCATACAATAAATTTAGGGTCGACAGATAAAGCTCTAGCTATACCTATCCTTTGTCTCTGCCCACCACTAAATTCATGAGGAAACCTTGAAATATGATCTTTGCTCAGTCCTACATCTTTTAGTAAGTATTCTATTCTTTCTTCTAGTTCTTTATTTTTTATATTTTTGTGATGGAGTCTTATTCCTTCTCCTACAATATCTTTCACCGTCATTCGAGGGTTTAGGGATGAGTAGGGATTTTGGAATATCATCTGTACGTCTTTTGTATAATCTAGCTTTGCCTTTTCAGGATTTATCTCTGCTATGTTTTGTGATTGTTGCTGTAAGTATTCTTTATGATATTTATGTTTGTATATTTCTTTATCTTCAAAGTATACTTCACCTTTTGTAGGTTGCTCTAGTTTAACCAAGCATCTACCGGTAGTGGATTTACCACATCCACTTTCTCCTACCAAGCCTACTGTCTCCCCTCTATATATATCAAAGGATGCATCGTCTACTGCTTTTAGTATCTGACCTTCTTTTATTTTAAAGTGTTTACTGAGGTTTTCAACTCTCATTAAGGGGTTATTTTCTTTTGTCATATCAAGTCACTCTCCTCATAGGATTTTGCTTTAAGTTTTATATTTGGAGCTTGTTCATTTTCCAACCAACACATTGTTTTATGTTCAGGCGATACTTCGTATTCCTCTGGAAGTTCTTCTAAACATATTTCCATAGCATGCTCACATCGTGCTGCAAAAGGGCATCCTATAGGAGGTGAAAACAAGTCAGGAGGAGTCCCTAATATTGGAGAAAGTTCGTCTTCTCTTTTTTTATCTAATCCTGCAATTGAAGAAAGTAATCCAGATGTATAAGGGTGTCTAGTTTCATAGAAAATTTCGTCTACTGTTCCTCTTTCTACGATTTTGCCGCCGTACATAACCAGTACTCTATCACAAAGCTTGGCAATTACTCCCAGGTCGTGGGTGATTAAAATTACTGATTTGCCTAAATCTTCTTTTAGTTTTCTAAGCAAATCTAATATCTGTGCCTCTATAGTAACATCTAAGGATGTAGTAGGTTCATCTGCTATTACCACACTTGGTTCTGCTACTAAAGCTATAGCTATCATAACTCTCTGCTTCATACCTCCGCTAAGCTCGTGAGGATACTGATTGTATCTGGTCTCACTATCTGATATCCCAACGGTTTTTAGTATTTCTAGAGCTTTTTCTTTCATCTTTCCTCTGCTGTACATTTTTCTTTCTATAAATATCTCTTCGATTTGCTTTCCTATTTTCATAGTAGGATTAAGAGATGTCATTGGGTCTTGAAATACGAATCCTATTTCTAGTCCTCTTATTTTTCTCATTTGTCTTTCGGTTTTGCTTATTATTTCTTCACCTTTATATTTAATTGAGCCTTTTTTAAAAAATCCAGGTGGCTCAGGATTTAGCTTCATTAAACATTGGGCTGTAACGCTTTTTCCGCAACCAGATTCTCCCACTATTCCTACTATTTCTCCTTGATTTACTTCAAAGGATACGCCTCTTACGGCTTGTACTTCTCCACCGTAGGTATTGAAGGAAAATTCTAAATTATCTATTTCTATTAGTTTTTTATCATTCATAATGTCACTTCCTTATTCATTTCTTAGTTTAGGGTCTAGAGCATCTCTCATACCGTCCCCGATTAAGTTTAGGGCCAGCATAGTAGTTGATATGAAGAATGCAGGGATAAATAATTGGTAAGGATGTATTCTCATAAGTTTTACTCCTGCTTTTGCTAATACTCCCCAACTACATCCTGGAGGTGCTATTCCTAATCCGATGTAGCTAAGAAATGCTTCTGCAAATATAGCTCTCGGTACTGCCATTGTAAGATTTGTAATTATTAGCCCCATTATATTGGGAATTATATGTTTTGCTATTATAGTTTTATCCTTTATTCCTAATACCTTTGCAGCTTCTACAAATTCTTGTTCTTTAATTTTTAGGACTTCTCCTCTTACGAATCTAGCTGATCCTATCCATCCTACCAGTACTAATGCTATAATTAGTGATGTAACTCCTGCCCCTAGCACTACCATAATCAATATTGCTACTATCATATATGGAATACCGTAGAGCACATCTACAACTCTCATAATAATGGCGTCTACCCTACCTCCGTAGTATCCGGATATACCTCCAACTATAGATCCAACAATAGTATTTATTATGGTTGCTATAAAGCCTATTGATAATGAAACTCTTGCTCCCATCCATACTCTAGTCCATAAGTCTCTGCCTATTTCATCGGTACCAAACCAATGTCCTGTACTCAACATTTCTTTTAAACTTTCAATCAAGGTCATATCTTTGAATTGAGGTGAAGTTACAAAGTAGTTCATCTTATCTACATTTGTAGAAGTATAGTCGAATTCATTCATATAGGGTCCAACTAATGCCAGTATAATATAAAGTATTATAAGTATAAGGCTAAAAAATGCCACCCTATTTCCCTTCATACGTCTCCAAGCGTCTTTCCAATATGTAAGGCTGGGTCTTGATATTGATTCCATTTTTTCTGTATTTTTTCCTACTACTTTAA
>CAYMUD010000146.1:0-3967 GCA_964393495.1 uncultured Clostridia bacterium
GAGTAATGCCTCTTGTAATCCTTATATATTATCTTATTTTGACTATTTAAAACTACTATTTTAACAGTAGTTGAGCCAATATCTAATCCAATATTAAATATATTATTCATAATGCACCTCCATAAATTAGAGACTCACAACAATTATAACAAAAAAATATTAAAAATCAATTAGTTTGTTTATCTAAAAAAGTTTAATTTTAAGAATGATTAAGGTATTAATTATTAATTTTACTATAAAGACTATTATATTCATATGTGTATAATAGTCAAGTTTTTTGAAATAAATACCCATTACAAGTAAATTTATCTATGATATAATTATTGTGTGTTGAAATATATATAAATTTTTTGGTATTATTTCAAGATAATAAATCAAAAGAAAACGAGGAGTGATCTTATGAAACTTACATATTATGGACATTCAGTTTTTATAATTGAAGACAATAACTTTACAGGAATTATTGATCCATTTATAAAAGGTAATTCTTCCTGCAGTCAATCTATAAAGGATATACCTAAACTAACACATATTTTTGTTACTCATGGTCACGGAGACCACATAGGTGATACGGTTGAACTAGCAAAAAGAGATGATGCATTAGTAGTTTGTAATGCAGAAATAGGAAGATATTTATCAAAGCAAGGTGTCAAAGTACATACTATGCATATAGGTGGAAGAATTAAATTAGATTTTGGGAAAATTAAAATGACACCGGCATTACATGGTTCGGGAATACAAATAGGCGATAAAACTTACGACGGAGGTAATCCTGGAGGGTTTATTTTCTATTTAAAAAACAAAATCATTTACCATGCTGGAGATACAGGACTTTCAATGGAGATGAAACTTTTGGCAGAAGAAAATATTGACATTGCATTATTGCCTATAGGTGGAAATTATACTATGGATATAGATGATGCAGTAAAAGCTGTAGAATTTATAAAACCGAAAATTAGTATACCAATGCATTATAATACATTTGAGCTTATAAAAGCTGACCCAAATGAATTCAAAGAAAAGGTAAAGAATACCGAAGTTAAAATTATTAATTTTGGCGATTCTATAGAAATATAATATGAAGAAAATAATTTTAATTTTAATTACCTTAATACTAATAAGTACCCTTACAGCTTACGGTAATACAGGAGGAGCTGAGGGCTTAACCACAGTACGAGGAAAAGTAGTAGAAGTTATAGCAGATATGGGTGCTGATGATCTTGGCGCAGATATTTCTTCACCAGTACAGGGAAGGCAAGTTGTAAAAGTTTTGGTCAAGGAAGGAGAATATGAAGGTAAAGAATTTATTGTTGAAAACAATCTCGGAGGAATGGAATTCTTTAATATTCGGGTTGAAAAAGGAGATTCTATTCTATTAATGCTTGATGAAACTTCGGGAACCATTAATGTTAACATATCAGGATTTGTAAGAGACAGATATATTCTATATACCGTATTGCTATTTATAATGTTATTAATTGTAGTAGGCAGAATAAAAGGCTTAAAAGCTGTGGTAACTTTAGCTGTTACTATATTAATAATATGGAAATATCTTTTGCCTACCATACTTAGTGGAGGGAATCCCATAACTGTTTCAACTATTAGTTCTATTGGTATTACCGTATTTACTATGATTGTAATTGCTGGATTCAACAAAAAATCTTATTCAGCGATTCTAGGAACAATTGCAGGAGTTACAATAGCTGCTCTTATAGCTTTTATCGTAGGAAACCTGGCAAAACTAACAGGATTAAGCTCAGAAGAAGCTGTAATGTTAATGTATCTCCCTAATGGGGTACAGTTCGATTTCAAAGGATTACTTTTTGCTGGCATAATCATAGGTACTTTAGGAGCTGTGATGGATGTAAGTATATCAATAGCCTCATCAATGGATGAAGTTAAAAAAGCAAACAAAGAGATATCAAAGCTAAGTTTAATAAAATCCGGTATGAACGTAGGAAAAGATATTATGGGAACTATGACCAATACATTAATACTTGCTTACACAGGAGCTTCCATACCTATTATGTTGGTTTTTATGGCATATAATACATCTATGGTGGAAGTAATTAATTTAGATATAATTGCTACTGAAATAATAAGAGCCATAACAGGAAGTATAGGTATAGTTTTGGCTATTCCTTTTACTGCTTTTTTTGCTGGCTTACTAGAATAAAGGAGAATTATGGAAAAGAAAATTATAGATAGTTTCGATACAACTAATTTATACTTATTAACAAATAAAGTAAGGAGTCCAAAAGGTGTATTTATAATAGTTCATGGCCTTGCAGAGTACTGTGAAAGATATAATTATTTAGTAGAAATACTTAATCAAAATAATATATCCGTATATAGATATGACATGAGAGGACATGGTAAGAGCGGAGGCAAGAAAGGGTGGGTTGATAATTACAACTCCTATATAAAAGACCTGGATCAAATAGTAAAAATAGCTAAAGAAGAAAATAAAGATATTCCAGTTTTCATAATGGGACATAGTATGGGTGGATTTATAACAGCTGCCTATGGAATTCAAAATAAAAATAAGGTAGAAGGAATAATTCTTTCAGCGGCAGCCTTAGAAAAACCTGAAAATGCTAAAGGTATTAACAGTTTAATGATAAAAACTTTTAACAAGATATATCCGACTTATGAAATGAAAAATGATTTGGGAAAATTAGTATCAAGAGATAAAAAAGTTGTGGATAAATATATAAGAGATCCTCTAGTATTAAAGAAAATATCAATTAAACTTTACTATGAATTTTTGATTAAGGGTATAGAATGGCTTCAAAAAAATATAGATAAATTTGAATACAACTGCTTGATTATTCATGGGAAAGAGGATAAAATAGTGAACTATAAATCTTCAGTTAGGTTTGAAAATAAAATTAAAAGTAATGATAAAAAAATAATATTATATGATAATTTATATCATGAGATATTAAATGAAAAAGAAAAAGATAATGTAATTAAAGACATACTAGTTTGGATAGATGATAGAATTTAAAAACCATTACATATTATTAAAAAAATGTGATATAATTTAGACATAAAAAAGAAGGAGGAGTAAGATGTACGGGTTATTTTTGATACTAAATGATGTATATAAGCTTGATATGATACATGAACTCTTTTATGAAGAAGAATTAGGAGCAACAACTATAGACAGTCAAGGTATGGGTAAAGTTTTACTAGATCATCACGTAAATGTTCCTATGTTGGCTAGTATGAGAAAATTAATTGATGGCAGAAAGCCATACAATAAATTGATTGTTAGTATAATTAAAGAAAAAGATAAATTAGATAGAATAGTTAAGAAAATAAACAGAGAATTAGAATGCTTTAGCGAACCAGGGGTAGGATTTATGTTTGTAGTACCTGTTTTGGAAATCCACGGTTCTAAACATGAGTGTCTCCTAAAAGAAGATGAAAATGGAGAAGAAGAAGTAGAAGAAAAACCATATATATAAAAATTATAAATAAAAAAGTCCTGTGGGGTAAATCCATAGGACTTTTTTTGATAAAATTGTTTATTTTTTTTAATAAATAGGATATAGTATATAATATGATTTTGCGTGATACACATATGTATGCTAGGAGGATATAAAATGTTAAAAGTATCAAAATTTGGAGGAACATCTTTATCTGAAGCTAAACAGATAAAAAAAGTAGCTAAAATTATTAAAATGGATGACAATAGAAAGTATGTAGTTGTTTCTGCTCCAGGGAAAAGATGGGACGAAGACAATAAAATTACAGACCTTCTTTATCTATGCCATGCTCACTTAAAGTACAATGTACCCAGTGGTGATATATTTAAAATGATAGAAGAAAGGTATAAGGATATTATTAAAGATTTAGATTTAGATTTTAATATTCAAAGTTATTTAGAGGAAATAAAAAATAGTTTTGATAAAAATATTTCTATTGATTATTTAGTAAGTAGAGGAGAATACTTAAATGC
>CAYMUD010000147.1:0-3965 GCA_964393495.1 uncultured Clostridia bacterium
TTCTATCTATTTCATCACCAAAAAACTCTATTCTTACCGCCTGTTCTGAAGATGAAGCTGGAAATACTTCCAAAACATCCCCCCGTACTCTAAATGTTCCTCTTGTAAAATTTATATCATTTCTACTGTACTGTATTTCTATTAATTTTTCTATTATTTCATCTCTATCTTTAATCATTCCCGGCCTTAATGATATAACTAAATTCTCATAATCTATAGGACTACCTAGTCCATATATACATGATACGGAAGCTACTATTATAACATCTCTTCTTTCAAATAGTGATGCAGTAGCTGAGTGTCTCAATTTATCTATTTCATCATTTACTGAAGCATCCTTCTCTATATATGTATCTGATGAAGGTACGTAAGCTTCAGGCTGATAGTAATCGTAATAACTAACAAAATATTCGACTGCATTATCAGGAAAAAAATCTTTGAATTCATTGTAAAGCTGACCGGCTAGAGTTTTATTGTGAGCCATTACTAAAGTTGGTTTTTGTACATTTTCTATAATATTAGCCATAGTAAATGTTTTACCGGAACCTGTAACTCCCAGCAATGTTTGAAATTTTTTGTTCTTATTTATACCTTTTGTTAATTTTTCTATAGCCTTAGGTTGATCTCCTGTAGGCTTAAAATCAGATTTTACTTTAAATTTATTCAAATTATTTCACCTCTGAACATTTGTTCGTAATAATTATATTTTATAGTTTATATTTTTATTCGTCAAGCATATGAAAAAAATATT
This sequence comes from uncultured Clostridia bacterium, assembly GCA_964393495.1. Classification (GTDB taxonomy): domain Bacteria; phylum Bacillota; class Clostridia; order Tissierellales; family Dethiosulfatibacteraceae; genus UBA8670. The sequence goes on from CAYMUD010000147.1 coordinate 752, forward strand.
ATAAACATTTAACAAATTTCTTATATTAATATATTATACACTTTATTTCTTATATTATTCTTAAATATCTTTTAAATTAACACTATTTTACTTATTCAAATTATAAATATATAATGAATACTATAAAACTATGGAGGTTCTTATGAAAGTATCTATAATAAAGCAAGATAATTACGATTATACAGAAATAAAAGAAAAATTATTACAAAGCTTAGATAATTTAGGTGGAGTTGAAAAGTTTATAGAAGAAGGCGATAAAATTCTTCTCAAACCCAATCTGCTTATGAAAAAAAAACCAGAAGAAGCTACAACAACTCATCCTACTTTAATAAAAGCTCTAGCAGAAATTATTTTTGACCATGGCGGAACCGTTATAATTGGTGATAGTCCTGGTGGTCCTTTTAATAATATCATGTTAACTAATATTTATAAAAGTACTGGTATGACGGAAGCATCTAGTATAAAAAACACTGAACTAAATACCAACTTTAAGTCTTTTACTAAGGATTTTAAAGAGGGTATTATATTAAATAATATACTGCTGACTGATATGATTAATGATGTAGATAAAATTATAAATGTCTCAAAATTAAAAACCCATGGCTTCGCAGTTTTTACAGGTGCAGTTAAAAACTTATTCGGACTTGTCCCAGGAACTAATAAAGCAGAATACCACGTTAAAATGCCGAATATTAATGATTTTGCCAATTCTCTTATTGATATATGTGAATGTACTAAGCCTAATCTTCATATAATGGATGGAATCGATGCTATGGAAGGGGCTGGCCCCTCCGGTGGAAACAAAAAGCATTTAGGTCTAATACTAGCTTCAGAAAATCCTCATCATGTAGATCTATGCGCTAGTAAAATAATAGGTTTAGAAGTTGAAGATGTTCCTACTTTAAGAAAAGCCAAAGAAAGAGGATTAGTTGGAGATTTTGATTTTACAAAAGATATATTAGGAGAAAATATTCAAGGTCTAATTGTTTCAGATTTCAAAAAAGCTCCCGCAAACAGCGGAAACCTTAGGAATATTCCAAAGCCTATTATAAATCTTTTGATAAATCAATTAAAATCAAAGCCTGTTTTTCATCACGATATATGTATTGGCTGTGGGGATTGTGCTGCAAACTGTCCACCAGCAGCAATAGAAATGATAAATAGAAAGCCTAAAGTGGATTACGGTAAATGCATAAGCTGCTTTTGCTGTCAAGAACTATGTCCAGTAACAGCAATCACTATAAAAAAACCATTTCTAGCAAAACTTATTTTTAAATAAATTCAATTGCTGAATTAAATTTCAGCAATTTCTTATTTCTCAATTAAAATTCTTTGATCTAATCTTTTCATCTGTCTTCTAAGCATATAAACACTTAAAATTATAGATAAAACATCAGCTATTGGAAAGGACCAGTAAACACCCATAAGGCCCATTTTAAAAAAGTTTGGCAATATTAGTATGAGTGGTATTAAAAACAAGGTTTGTCTAGACATAGATACTATTAGAGCCGGCTTAGGTTTACCTAATGCTTGATACATAGATCCTGCAAGAACCTGCACTCCAATTAAAGGCATCATCATTGTAACTATCCTCAATGCTTTTTTTCCTAAAGTTATTAATTCTGGATCATTATTAAATAAGCTTATTATAAATTCTGGAAATAGTTGTACAAATATAATACTCACAGTTGCATATATTACTAAAGCTTTTAATCCTACCTTTATAACTTCTTTTACTCTATGGTAATTTCTTGCTCCATAATTATAACTTGCTATAGGTTGAAATCCTTGAACTATACCAAACATAGGCATAAGGGCAAACCTTAATACTCTCTGTATAACCCCGTATACGCTTAGGGCAATATCTCCCCCATAAAATGCAAGGGAATTATTTGCAACAATAGCTAAAACACTTCCAGCAACATTTCTCATAAATGTAGGGAAACCTACTGAAAAAATTTCTTTTATGTATTCAAAGTTAGGCTTCAAATGATGAGGCATAATTTTAAAGTTGCTCTTTCCTCTATAAAAATAATTCATTACGTAAACAAAACCAAGGGTTTGTCCTATTATAGTTGCAATAGCCGCTCCTTTAATCCCAAATCCTAAAAGTTCTATAAATATTGGATCCATAAAAATATTAAATCCAGTACCTATCATCATAGATATCATAGCAACCTTTGCATTTCCTTCAGAGCGAATAACATTATTTGAAACTATCTGAATAGTAAGAAAGATACTTCCCATTAAAATAATATTCATATAATCGTAAGCCAGAGGAAGGAGATTTTCCGTTGCTCCAAACAATAATAATATAGAATTCAAATAATACCTGCCGATAGTAACTAATAAAATTCCTATTATTATAATTGATAAAAAAGCATTACCTACAATATGATCAGCTTTTTCTACTTCTTCTGCACCTAAAGCTCGTGAAGCTGCACTAGCAGTACCTATTCCAACCATTATACCAAAAGCCAATACTATCATTTGTATTGGAAAAGCTATTGCCAGAGCACCAATTGCATCTACTCCTACAAATCTACCCAAAAAAATTGTATCTACAAGATTGTACAGAGCATTAACCATCATGCCCATAGTTGCAGGTACAGATAATTTTTTTAATAGTTTTCCTATATTTTCTTCTCCTAATGCCTTACTATTTTTATTCATTATTTACATCCTTATTATATAATCTGCAATTTAAGATTTTAACATAATATTTATAAGGTAGCAAATATTTAATTACCAATCTTTATTAGATTTCTATTCGTCTTCTACAGTTTTCCTTTTATTAATAAATGATACTACAAAATAAATCGCCGCCAATCCAATAGATATGTATATATATTCTATATAGTTATTAATAGGACACATTCCCTCCGGCACAGCTTTGTTTGCTAAATAAACTTTGTAAAGTGTGTATCCAGAAAAAATAATTGCTATATAAAAAAGTATGTCTTCAAATTTTTTCATATTTTTTCACCTCAACATAAATATATGTTTTTATTATAAAAAAGATTTTTTACCTCTAAATTGCTTTGGCTTTTTTCTTCGCCATTTAAAATTTTCCTAGCCTTTAAATATTATATACCCTCCACGGGTATAAGGCAAGCTTTAATAGTATTTCTTTTATGCATTCGGGTATATATGTAATACATTAAACAATAGAATTTAAACTATCTATATCTAATAATTTTATAGAAGATCTGTG
>CAYMUD010000148.1:0-3954 GCA_964393495.1 uncultured Clostridia bacterium
ATTGATTTTCATCTATAAATCTTCCTACTTTTTCAAATACTTCATTTATATTTTTGCCTACTAAACTATTCTCTTTAAGGATATTTTTTGTCATTTCGTTTACAAATAGTATATTTCCAAAATTATCCGTTTCTATTAATCCTTCATTTATTAAATTAACAATAGTGTTTTTTTCTTGTTGTATAAAATAATTATTATCAATTAATGAGTTAACACCCTTGTCAATATTGATAATTCTCTTTTGATACTTTTGTATCATTAATTTTTTTTCATCTTCTTCTAAATTTAATTCGTTTAACAACTTTAAAATAGTACTTATATCATAAACCATATGACCTATATTGTATATTTTTTCTATATTTTCAGGTATAAGATTAACTTCATTTGTTGTAATAGCCGTTTTTATTTCATCGATAGGTTCTACTCCTGGATAAAAAGGGTACAACTCAAGATTAAACCCTAAAGTATATATTAAAGATATGGCTTCAAAGGTTACGTCTATTCCATTATTTACTAAATATAGTTTTTCCTTATTAGGAACAGCCGATAAAAGTTCATAAGATTTTTTTGTAAGTGTTCTTGTAATCGTTATTAATTTTGTTGTAGATTTAATATGCTTTTTTACTAAGTTAATCATAAGAGGAGTCGAAATTAATAGAATATCAACATCAATTTTTTTCTTATTTATTTTGTTAAAATTAAATGATACAACTGTGTATCTTTCATCTATCACCGATTCTAATACTTCATGATAGAGTTGCTTTGTATTATCATTTAAAGCTCCTACTCCTATAATTAGTTTTTCATTCATTCAAATACCTTCTTTATATATAATAAATATATTATACTCTAAATCAACAAAAAAATAAAACCATGCTCATATATTTAAATTTTAACAAAAATAAAGAAATCAGATAAAAATATCTGATTTCTTTATTTTTGTTCTTCTATAAATTTTTCTGCTAAATGACAAGCAACATAGTGTTCTTTTTTTACTTCTCTAAATTTCGGCCGTTCTTTTTTACATATATCTTCCACATAAGGACATCTAGTATGAAATCTACAACCCTTGGGAGGATTAATTGGACTTGGTATTTCTCCTTCAAGGTCAATTTGCCTTTTATTAATTTCAGGATCTGGTATAGGTATAGCAGATAAAAGTGCTCTAGTATATGGATGTATTGTATAATCGAATAATTCTTGACTCTCTGAAAGTTCAACCATGGAACCTAAATACATTACTCCAATTCTATCGCTTATGTACTGCACCACACTTAGGTCATGAGCTATAAACAGATATGTTAAATTAAATTCCTCTTGAAGATCGGACATTAAATTCAATATTTGTGCTTGTATTGAAACATCTAGGGCCGCAACAGGTTCATCTGCTACTATAAATTTTGGGTTTAAGGCTAATGCTCTAGCTATTCCTATTCTCTGTCTCTGCCCCCCAGAGAATTCGTGAGGATACCTATCCAAGTAACTTTTTGGTATACCTACTTTATCAAGTAACTCTTCCACCTTTTTTTTTCTTTCTGCCGGACTATATTTATGAGTTTTCAAAGGTTCTTCTATTATACTTTTAATGGATAATCTTGGGTTAAGACAAGCATATGGATCTTGAAAAACCATTTGAAAATCTTTTCTCATATTTTTTAATTCATTTCTATCTAAATTGGTAATTTCCTTTCCTTCGAAATATACTTCTCCTTCTGTTGCTTCTAAAAGTTTTAAAATTAATCTCCCAGTTGTTGATTTGCCACATCCTGACTCTCCAACTATTCCTATAGTTTCACCTTTATAGATTTTCAAATCCACTCCATCAACAGCCTTTAAATAATTCTTAGTACGAGAGAGAAGTCCACTTTTAATGGGGAAATACTTTTTTAAATTCTTTACTTCCACCAATACATTATTTTCCATTTTCTTTCACCTCGTTTAACCAGCATGCCGCCTTGTGATTTTTTTCAATTTCTATTAACTGCGGCATTTCTTCTTTACATTTTTCCATTGCATAGGAACACCTAGGATAAAATTTACATCCTTTAGGTGCATTATGTAAATCAGGAGGTTGGCCCTCTATAATTGTAAGCCTTTCTTTTGAGCCAGGTTTAGGTATTGACTTTAAAAGACCTTTCGTATAAGGATGCATAGGATTTTTAAATAAATCTTTTACACTTGCCTTTTCTACTAATGTACCTGCATACATAACTCCAACAGAATCACTAACTTCTGCTACAACTCCTAAATCGTGTGTAATCATTATTATCGCCGACTTAGAATCTTCCTTAAGCTTTCTTAGTAATTCTAATATTTGTGCCTGAATAGTTACATCCAAGGCCGTTGTAGGTTCGTCTGCTATAAGAAGTTCTGGATTACAGGCTAAGGACATACCTATTACACCTCTTTGCCTCATACCTCCGCTAAACTGATGAGGATATTCATTCACTCTTTTTTCTGGAGAAGGTATACCAACTTTACCAAGCATATCAACTGCTATTTTTTTTGCTTTGCTTTGACTTTTACCTTCATGTATCATAGGCATTTCTGCTATTTGACTTCCTACTGTATAAACTGGATTAAGAGAAGTCATAGGATCTTGAAATATAATTGACATATTTTTTCCTCTAAGCTTTCTTCTTTCTTCTTTAGAAATATTTGTTATATTTCTTTCTTTAAAAAGAATATCTCCAGATACAACTTCGTTTTTCTTCCGACCAATTAATCCCATAATTGTCATACAGGTAACACTTTTCCCACAGCCGGATTCTCCAACTAATGCAAATGTTTCTCCTTTATGAACCTTAAAACTTACACCATCAACAGCTTTTACTACTCCTTTTCTAGTTCGAAAATGAGTTTTTAAGTCTTTTACTTCTAATACTATCTCTTTCACTGGACTTACCTCCTTTCCTATAGCTTTTTTATTCTGATTCATTTTTTAGTTTTGGATCTAGAGCATCTCTTAATCCATCTCCTAATACATTAAAACTTAAAATTGCTAATGTAGCTGCTAAACCTGGGAATACAGAAACCCACCAAGCTAATTCTAACCAGTCTTTACCTTCATTTAACATTATACCCCAAGAAGGAACATCAGGTTCAACTCCTAAACCTAAAAAGCTTAAAGCTGCTTCAGATCTTATAGCAAAACCAAATGATAAAGTTATTTGAACTATTAAAGGTGCAAGAATATTTGGTAATATATGTCTTATTATAGTCATTAAATCACCAACGCCTATAGACCTTGCAGCTTCAATATAGGCATTATCTTTTACTGTTAGAGTTGAACCCCTTGCTATCCTTGCAAATATAGGAGTGTAAACTATTCCTATAGCAATCATAACATTAGTTAAACTAGTTCCTAATATAGCCATAATTACCAGCGCCAAAAATATATCTGGGAAGGAAAACATAATATCTATAATCCTTGATATTACAATATCTATCCACCCTCCAAAATATCCTGCTGATATACCCATTGCTACTCCTAAAACTACCGATATACCTACTGATATTATTCCTACTTTAAATGATATTCTTGTTCCATGAATAATCCTACTTAAAATATCCCTTCCAAATTGATCTGTACCAAAAATATGTGATGGGTTAGGACTTTGTAGAGTTTCTCCTACACTCATCTGAAAAGGATCATAAGGAGCAATAATAGGAGCTGCTAATGCTAAAATTATAAATACAACTAGTACTGTAAATCCAAATAATGCTAATTTATTTTTTCTAAATCTGTACCATATTTCTCCCAAATTAAAACCTCCTTTAGTATCTTATTCTTGGATTTAAGAATGCATAAATTATATCAACTATTAAATTTATAATTACAAATCCACTGGCAACCAGTAAAATACAACCCTGCATCAAAGCATAATCCCTATTTGTAATTGCCTGAAGAGATAACTGCCCAACTCCAGGTAAGGAAAATATTTTTTCTATAAC
>CAYMUD010000149.1:0-3939 GCA_964393495.1 uncultured Clostridia bacterium
GGGAATGGCTGTCTTTCAACTATTTCTTTAGGTATTTTAAGTTCTCTACCTACTTTTCTTACCTCATCTTTAAAAAGCTGGTCTAAAGGTTCTATTAATTCAAAATCTACATCTTCCGGTAGTCCACCTACATTATGGTGGCTTTTAATAACGGCAGCCGTATCTGTTCCACTTTCTATTACATCAGGATATATAGTTCCCTGAATCAAATAATCTATATGGCCAAATTTTTCTTTGAGTTTTTGCTTTTCTTCCTCAAAAACTCTTATAAACTCTTCCCCTATTATTTTTCTTTTTTTCTCAGGATCTGAAACACCTTTTAATTTTCCTAAAAACCTCTCTTGAGCATTCACTCTAATAAGATTCATATCAAATTTTTCTTTGAAAACTTTTTCTACTTGGTCTCCCTCGTCTTTCCTTAATAGACCATGATCTACAAATACACATATTAGATTCTTTCCTATTGCTTCATGTACCAGAACTGCTGCAACTGAAGAATCTACTCCTCCTGAAAGAGCACATAAAGCCTTCTTATCTCCTACTTTTTCTTTTATATCTGCTATAGTTTCCTTTGCAAAACTTCCCATAGTCCAATCTTGTTTTGCTTTACATATTTCAAATAAAAAGTTTTCTATAATTTCTCTACCAAAATCCGTATGCTGTACTTCAGGATGGAACTGAACTGCATAAACTTTTTTATCTTCATTTTTAATAGCTGCTGCTGGACATGTATCTGATTTTGCAGTAATTTCAAATCCCTCTGGAGCTTCCTCTATATAATCAGTATGACTCATCCAACATTTCATTTCTTTATTTATATTTTTAAACAATCCTTCTTTGTCAATGATATCTAAATTAACTCTACCGTATTCTCTAGTATCAGCTCTGCTTACTCTACCATTAAAAGTTTGAGCTATATATTGACCTCCGTAGCATATTCCCAATATGGGTAAATCTAAATCAAATATTTTCTGGTCTGCCTTAGGTGCTTTTTCTCCGTAAACAGAAGCAGGTCCTCCTGAAAGAATAATTCCTTCTGGTTTTTTATCTTTTATTCTGTCTATACTTGCATTGTATGGTAATATTTCACAGTATACATTTGCTTCTCTCACTCTTCTAGCAATCAATTGACTGTATTGAGCCCCAAAATCTAAAATTAATATCATTATATTGTTCTCCTTATTCTTCTACTAAATACTTACGCTGTAATTTGAAGATTCTTTTGTTATTTGTATATCATGAGGATGACTTTCCTTTAAACCTGCTCCTGTAATTCTAACAAATTGAGCATAGTTAACCAAGCTTTTTAGGTTCTTTGATCCGCAGTATCCCATTCCTGCTCTAAGACCACCAACCATTTGATATATAACCTCTGATAAAGGCCCTTTGTAAGGCACTCTGCCTTCAACACCTTCAGGTACAAATTTCTTTACATCATCTTGGAAATACCTATCCTTGCTTCCCTGATTCATAGCTCCTTCAGAACCCATACCTCTATATACCTTAAATCTCCTTCCCTGATATAAAACAGTTTCTCCAGGACTTTCTTCTGTTCCTGCAAACAAGGAACCTATCATTACAACACTTGCACCTGCTGCCAAAGCCTTCGGTATATCTCCTGAAAACTTAATACCTCCATCTGCAATTATTGGTATATCATATTTATCTGCTTCTTCTGAACAATTATAAATTGCTGAAAGTTGAGGAACACCAACACCTGCCACTACTCTTGTTGTACAGATAGATCCAGGACCTATCCCAACCTTTACACAATCAGCTCCAGCTTCTGCTAAAAATCTAACGCCTTCAGGAGTAGCCACATTTCCTGCTATTATTTGAGAATCCGGATATTTTTCTTTGATTTTTTTAACTGTATCAAATACACCTTGAGAATGACCATGAGCCGTATCTACTACTATAACATCTGTTTTAACCTTTATTAGTGCATCCACTCTTTCCATAACATCTTTAGTTACACCAACTGCAGCCCCTACTAAAAGTCTTGATTTACTATCTTTTGCAGCATCAGGATATTTAATAGACTTTTCAATGTCTTTGATAGTTATTAAACCTGCCAAGGTACCCTCATCGTATACTAATGGAAGCTTTTCTATCTTGTGCTTTTTCATAATCGAAAGAGCATCTTCCATACTTATATCTTCCTTTGCAGTAATTAAACTTTCTTTTGTCATAGCATCATCAATTTTTTTCTTTAAATCCGTTTCAAACCTTACATCTCTATTTGTTATTATACCGATTAGTTTTCTATCTTCGTCAACAATTGGTACTCCAGATATTCTGTATCTGCTCATAAGTTCTAAAGCATCTTCTACAAGATGATCAGGTGATAAAAAAAATGGATCCGTTATAACCCCGTGTTCAGACCTTTTTACCTTATCTACCTCTAGAGCCTGTTCCTCTATGGACATATTTTTATGTATAATCCCTACGCCACCTTCTCTCGCCATAGCAATAGCAAGTCTTGCCTCTGTTACTGTGTCCATACTTGCACTCATGATTGGTATGTTAAGTTTAATTTTTTTAGTTAGATTTGTTTTAATATCAACATTTTTAGGTAAAACATCAGATTTTGCTGGTAGCAAAAGCACATCATCAAATGTTAAACCCTCTCCAGTAAACTTCTCCATTTATTAATTCTCCTTTCATTTATTAATACCTATAACTCAATTTCTTATAAATCTAATTTTATATAAATTATCAAAAAATAACAAGTATGTCAACATTGTTTAATAGTGAATTAGTGATGAACTTATTGATATTTTAATAAAAACTGATATAATTGAACTAATAAAATAGGAAAGGACGATTTTAATGGATAGAAAAGTTATAGTTGATAGTTGTGTTGACACAAATAACGAAATAAAAGATTATTTTGATACAGTGCCACTATCAATTCTTATAGATGATGAAGAATTTATAGATGAAAATTTAGACCAAGGTTTTTTAATAGAAAAACTAGCTGAAGCAAAGGATAGTATAAAAACAGCTTGCCCTTCTCCAGAAAAGTATTTAGCTATAATGAAAGAATACAAGGAAAGCTTTATAGTAACCTTATCTTCAAAATTAAGCGGCTCATACAATAGCGCTTTGTTAGCATCAAATATGCTTTTAGAGAAAGGTAGCGATGAATTTACTCATGTATTTAACTCTAAAAGTGCAAGTTCAGGACAAACTTTAATAGCACTAAAAATAAAAGAATTATTAGACAAAAATATAAATAAAGAAGAAATAATTGAAACTACTAACGAATATATCAAAAAGATGCAAACACTATTTGTTCTTGATTCATATGAAGTTCTGAGAAAGACCGGAAGACTAAGCAATATTAAAGCTGGACTGCTAAATATACTTCATATTGCCCCGATTATGGGTTCTACAGACGAAGGTGATATCAAAGTAGTAAAAAAGGTTAGAGGCAACAAAAAAGCTCTTAAAAGCCTTGTGAATATTATAAGCAATTACGATGTTGATTATCCAAATACAGTCCTAGGTATCTCCCACTGTAATGCAGCTGAAAAAGCAGATATGTTAAAAAAAGATATCGAAGAAAGATACAACTTTAAAGACATTAAAATATTTGAAACAAGAGGTATTAGTACGGTATATGCAAGTGATGGTGGAATAGTACTATCATTCTAAAAATTCAATAAAAAAAAGTTCTCTTTTAAAAGAGAACTTTTTTTAATATTTCTTAAATTATTTTTGAACAGGTGCTTCAACTGGACAAACACTTGCGCAAGCTCCACAATCTATACAAGCGTCTTCATCTATTACATAAATATCTTCACCCGCACTTATAGCATCAACAGGACACTCAGGTTCGCAAGCTCCACAGCTTATACATGAATCATTTATTACATATGCCATCTAGTACACCTCCTTTTACAATATTTCACAATAAATATTTTAACATTTTTT
>CAYMUD010000150.1:0-3901 GCA_964393495.1 uncultured Clostridia bacterium
TCCAATAATTCCAAGCCTACTATCTTTCTTTTTAATCCTTCTTTTTTTTGTTTCACTAAAGCATCTCTTCCAGAAAAATCATCTCCATCAAGTTTTACAGCAAAGTTATATCCTGCTTCTACTGGACTAATATCCTTGCTTAATTCATTTCCATATAAAGGTAGGTTAGCCTCAAATCTTAAAGTGTCTCTTGCACCTAATCCAATAGGCTGAATACCGTAATCCTGTCCAACTTCTAAAATTTTATTCCATATTGAAACTATATTTTCATTTTCAGTATAGATTTCAAAACCATCTTCACCTGTATAACCACTTCTGGATACTATACATTTAATGCCGTTAATTTTGATTTGAGGAAAAAATTCAAAAAATTTAATCTTTTTTAAATCTTTGTCTGCAATTTTTTGTAATATTTCTTCTGCTTTGGGTCCCTGTAGAGCAACCTCTGATATTTCCCCGGAAATATTTTCAAGTGATATGTCAAAATTTCCTTTTTCTTTTATGGATTTCATCCAGTCAAAATCTTTTTCTACATTAGCAGCATTTATAACAAGGAGAAAATCATTATCATTATATTTATACACCAATAAATCGTCTACTATACCTCCATTTTCGTAGCACATCATTGCATAAAATATTTTTTCATCTTTTAATGATTTAGCATTGTTGGTAACTAAGTATTGAACAAAATCTTCTGCCTCTTTGCCTTGTACCTTCACCTCTCCCATATGAGATACATCGAAAAGACCGGCCTTTTCCCTAACTGCCTTATGTTCATCTTTGATACCTTTGTATTCTATAGGCATCTCCCATCCTGAATAGGCCATAAGTTTAGCCCCTAACTTTTGATGCTCATGGTAAATATTTGTTTTTCTTACATCCATTTTTAATATCTCCCTCCTCATATTTTTGTAACAAAAAAGGCTGTAAAGCAATGCCTTACAACCTCTGTTTTCGAACCTGAGAGCTTATGCTTAATTAAAAGCAGTTTCTCCTTCGGTGCTGCCTAATGCAGACTCTTCAGAGTCCCATCAAATTACGATCCATTTGCCTGAGAGTTTCTAAGCTATTTTGGCAAATAGCTAATTGCTCCATCGGCTACCACTATTGGTATCTCTCGCAATCATCCCTTGGATACTTCTTTAAATTTGTTTTATTATATCATGTATATATTTCTTGTACAATTAATTATTTTTTTCACAAGCAAATTTAATGAATTTATCTTTAGCTATTGGTCTACTGTAGTAATATCCCTGAATTTTAAAACATCCTATACTTTTAAGAAAATCAATCTGCTCTTTGCTTTCAACACCTTCAGCTATGACATTTTTGTTTAGATTTTTAGCTAAATTAGTTACGGCTTTTGCTATACTACCATCGTCTTTTAATGGAATATTTTTAATGAATTCTCTATCTATCTTTAGTTCATCTACTCTCAAACTTTTCAAGTACGATAATGAAGAAAATCCTGTGCCGAAATCATCTATAGATACATTCATACCTAAATCTTTAAATTCTTTCAATTTTTTATTTGTCATTTCCATACTATCAATAAGCATGCCTTCTGTAATTTCAATTTTTATATTTTTAAAGTCTACCTTATATTTTTTATTGTAAGACTTAAATATTTCAATAATTCCTTTGTATTTAAGTTGCTCTGGCGACATATTTATTGATATAGGCAAAATCTCACCGCAACTTTTACCCATAGTTTTTATTAAGTTAAAAACTTCTTCTATTACAAAGTTACCTATTTGAATTATAGATCCGTTCCTTTCGGCAATAGGTATGAATAAATAGGGTGGCACCAGACCAAGTTCTTTATTATACCATCTCAGCAGTGCTTCTCCACCTATTATTTTTCCAGTATTAGAATCTATTTGTGGTTGATACCAAACATATAATTCATTATTTTTAACTGCTTCTTTTATATTTTTATCGATTTTACTTTCATATAAGAGTTTATCTCTTGAACTTCTGTGATATATTTGATAGTCATAATTTTGTTCCTTTATTGCATTTAAAGCTATTTTTGCATTATTTATTAAGTCTCTTCCTTTTTTACCATCATAAGGATATACAGCAATACCGCATTTAATATCAAAGAAAATTTCTCTGTCTTTATATATTTGAGGCTTAGATAAGTTTATAAAAAAGTTTTTCATGAATTTATTAATATCTTCTTTTTTGTAAATATTTCTTAACTGAAGTATGTACTCTCCATTAGATAATTTTGTTAAAAAGTTGTTTTTACCAATAAGATTTTTAATTTTTTGATTTATTTTATTTATTATTATACTATATTCTTCTTTATTATAGTTAGCACTTAAAATATTATAATTTTTAATGTATAAATATACTATGGAGAATCTTTCTTCTTTATCTATGTTTTTCTGAATTAATTCTTCTAAATGGTATTCCCTTTCAGATAAAATCTGCTTACTGGACTCTTCTAATATTGTTTTAATATTTTTCTCTTGATTATTTTCTTTAAACTCATTTAATATACCGATGTATGAACTAATACCCTTTGTTCTATTTTCATTCTCTCCTATAAGGGTCAAAGTACTTATAAAAACCATTCCATCTTTTCTTTTATTCCAAATTTTTCCTTTCCAAGATCCTTTTTCCCCTACTTCTTTATGAATTTTTCTATAGAACTTTTTATCATGTCGATTTGTTTTTAGAATGTCTATACTACTCCCTATTAATTCCTCACTTCTATATCCTGTCATATCCTCCAATGATTTATTTACATATGTGATTATATATTTAGAATCAGTTACAAAAACCGCATCATTTGAATTATCTGCCACTACCTGAATTATATTTAGACTTTTTCTACTTTTAGTGAAATAGTAGAAAAGAAAGACAATAATGAACAGTCCAATGAAAACAATAGTATGGGAAAAAAAGAAAATTCTATCGGTATCTATTGCAGAATTTCTTTTAAGCTCCGTTAAAAATTTATCATGAAAAGATGAAATTACGTACCAAGAATTCTCCGGGCTTATAGCATTTTTTACTTCTTTTAAATCTATCTTCACTAAGCAGTAATTTATTCCATCAATATTAAAATATTTATCAGATATTTCCTTATTATGAATTCTTTCCCATAATTCTGGTTTTTGAATTTTAATATTATATTCCTGATTTTCAGCTATGTCAAAACCGAAGGATTGGTTGTAATCTTCGGAAATATAATACCCTTCATTATTTATTATATCTGTACTTATATACTCTTGATTATCTGTATATTCATTGAAAATTTTAATTAGATGATCTCCTAAATAGCTGATTACTAAAATACCTTGTCTTTCACCAAGTTCATTGTATATAGGTGTAGCAAACCTTATGGAAGGTTTATAAGGCTTTTCAATTTCTCCATTTTCAACAGTTAGATCCATTGGAGAAATATAGACCTGCCTTTCGGACAAGTCACCGGCATGCTTGAAAAAATATACTCCTTGATTATCATTAAGATTCTTTTCATTAACTATATATGGGCTTCCATTTAATGAATTTTTTACTTTGATAATTTCTTTCCCTTCATTGTCAAGAAGTCTTATCATATCAAATTCTTCTTTGTTTTTAGCAATTCTAATGAAAAGTTCAGCAAGTTTTATTCTGTTGGACTCTTTTTTTAAATTTTCGTAGTTTACCATTTCTTCTGAATCTTTTATTACCATAAGATCGCTTATATTTGATTCTACCTTTGATTTGATTATATATTCTACAGTTTCGATTTTTTGCTTTTGTTCAGCTACTTGTAGTCTTTTGGTGGTTTCTATTTCCAAATCTGATATATAAGTAATTAAAAAGAAAAGACCTATGGATATAGGTATTAAAAATAAAATATATATTTTTATTATTTTTTTCAAATCTTTTCTATTTATTCTAT
>CAYMUD010000151.1:0-2134 GCA_964393495.1 uncultured Clostridia bacterium
TAGTATTTGTTCTTTTGCTTCTAGTCCAATTACACTTTGGAATTCTCTAACCATTAGTGGATAAGGATGTGGACCTACTGCTGAACCTAAAAGATAAAATGTTTCTTTATAATTTTTTATATAATCACCTAAAGCAGCATCTACTGCATCCTTTAAAGTCCTTGTACCTGATTTAACCGGTATTACTTCTGCTCCCAGCAACTTCATCCTAAATACATTTAATGATTGTCTTTCTGTGTCGATTTCTCCCATATAAACTATACAATCCATGCCAAACATAGCACATACAGTTGCAGTAGCTACACCATGCTGCCCTGCTCCAGTTTCCGCTATAATTCTTTTTTTACCCATTCTTTTAGCTAATAATACCTGCCCCAGTGTATTGTTTATTTTGTGAGCACCAGTATGATTTAAATCTTCTCGCTTAAGGTATATTTTTGCTCCACCATTTTTTTCTGTAAGTCTCTCCGCAAAATATAACGGGCTAGGTCTACCAGTATACTGTTTATGATAATATTTTAATTCTTCCTTAAACTCATCATCATCGATATACTGATAAAAATTGTTAGCTAAATCTTCTAATGCAACTTTCAATCCTTCCGGTACATATGTACCTCCAAAATCACCAAAAAATTCTTTTCTTTTCATTTTTTCCTCCTAAAGTTTTGCAGGGAATAATTTTAACTTTGAGCATTAAAAAACCCTCTACCTAGTTATACACTAAGTAGAGGGAGATATTATCTCGGTGCCACCTCATATTAATCTTTAATAAAAAGATTATCTTATCAAATACAGGATTTATAATTATCCGATATTCTATCTCTATAACGGGAGAACCCGGACAAACCTACTATCATTTCGGAAGTCACTCATAAGTCCATTCAATATATATTGAAATGTTGATTCCCACCACCATCAACTCTCTTTAAATTCAATTATATATTTACTACTCTTATTCAATGCTTTTATTATTTATTTAAGTATAACAGAAAATATAAATAAATCAAGTGTTAATTATGGCTACTATATTTCTGAATTTTAGCTTTTTTATGTTGATCTAAAGGCAATTTGTACCTCTTAATAACTAAATTTCATTTTCCATTAGTTTTGCATAATGATAAATAAGCCTTGCTCCGTAACCTACTCCGCCTTTTTCAGAATAAGGTAAAGATTTATCCGTCCAACTAGTTCCTGCAATATCTATGTGAACCCAAGGTGTATCTTCTACAAATTCTTTAATAAACAAAGCAGCTGTTATAGATCCTCCACCTATAGTGCTTCCTTGAGTACTATTTCTTATATCCGCTACATCAGAATTAATAGATTCTCTTAATTCTTTATCACAAGGTAATCGCCAAATTCTTTCTCCAGAAAAACGAGATGCTTTTTCTATTTTTTCATGAAGTTGGTCGTTATTTGAAAAAGTACCTGCTCTAAATTTTCCCAAAGCTGTAATTATAGCTCCTGTAAGAGTTGCAAGATCAACTATACTCTCAACTTTATGCTTTTCTTTAATATAGGTTACTGCGTCTGCTAAAGTTAATCTTCCTTCTGCATCAGTATTATTTACTTCAATAAATTTTCCAGACATTGATTCTAAAATATCCCCAGGCAAATAAGCCTCATGAGAAATTCTATTTTCACAAGCAGCAACTACTGCTACAATATTTACCTTTAATTTCATACTTGCTATAATTTTCATAGCTCCTATAGCCGACGCTGCACCGGCCATGTCGCTATGCATAGTGCTCATAGATTTAGAAGGTTTTATTGAATATCCTCCACTATCGTATGTAAGTCCTTTTCCAATTAATCCGATTTTTTTTGCGGTATCACTACCCTTGTATTCCATAACAATTAGCTTTGGAGTATTTACAGAACCTTTTCCTACTGATAAAAATGCATTCATATTTAATTCTTCTATTTCTTCTTTATCGAATACAGTTACCTTAAATCCTGAACTTTTCCCTGCTTTAACTGCTTCTTCCCCTAGTTTTTCTGGTGTCAATCTCATAGGAGGTTCATTTACTAAGTCTCTACATAGAATCGTGCCTTCACTTGCAGCTTTAGCCTCTATCAATGCTTTTTCAAAATCATCAAATACAGTAAGATAGTCAACAGTCATTATTTTATC
>CAYMUD010000151.1:2234-3871 GCA_964393495.1 uncultured Clostridia bacterium
ATGCTTTTTCAAAATCATCAAATACAGTAAGATAGTCAACAGTCATTATTTTATCCGATTGGGTTTTTGTTTTGTATTTATCAAAAACATAGTTAGATAAATATGAAGCTTCTACCATCTTTTCATATAAATCGTAGCTGTCTATTTTTTCATATACCTTGTCTAACATAACTAGAACATTTTTACTCTTTATTTGTCTTGCCTTTTTAAATCCCTTCGCAAAAACTGCAAAAATATTTTCTATATCAATTTCTTCTTTTTTTATCTCTAGAAATACCAATTTTAGAAAAGTTTCGTCATATATTGTTGAAGTCGTATATATTTCTTCAGTATTATCTTTAAAGTCTTTACTATTCATTATACTTTTAAGATTATTTGCAATAATTAAAGTTTTATCTACCTTAAGTTCTTCATTTTTGAAATATGGCAATACTACAGTATCATATTTTTTTAAGTTTTCGACTTCTTTTACCTGGATAATTTTCATATAAATCTCTCCTCGTTTTTTCTGTTTTAATTATACCACTCATACAGAAATATAAAAATAAGTAAATTTTTTAAAAAATTGTATAAGCAGAACTTTTTAATTTTCTTCCTTTGTAAGTCTTTTATTTTCTAAAGTAGTACTTAAACTCAAACTCATGTGACAAGGAAACCTCTGAAAAAGTGCCGTAAAATCTCAATATTTTATTGATCTTCTTATTTTGTATAATTATTCAAATATATCTAGTTACAGGTCTCCTTGACTATTAGTTTATATTTTCCTTCGAAATACTCTGAAAAATATTAGAAAAGGGAATAGCTATCAAATCGCCTATTATATAAATAATATATATAGCAACTGCAGGTATGGCACCCATATAAAACTCACCTGATATTAACATTGGTAAAATAACTCCAATAATCCAAATAAGTTTATACATTAATTGAAACAGTAAGATAGGTACAAACTTTAAAGGTTCTCTCAGTCCAAATATTGAAATTATACTAAATGCTAAGAAAACACTTCCTATTACTCCATAAGTTATTGTAGGGCTTGATACATTAAATAACCATTTTGTGAGTTCAGGAAAAAAGATAATACCAATTCCTCCACCTCCTGAAATGACTATATTCCAAAAATACATAAATTTAAGCCATTCTATACGTATATTATTTGTCTTTTTCAATAAATTCACCCCCTCTAATATTAGTACCCTCATTTCTTTACAAATACAAATATTAAAGTATATATACAATCATTATAATAAATGTTCCCGACACCAAAGTGAAGTGAACTATGTCCAGTAGACAGATGATTTAATCAATAAATTTTATATTCATTGCATAGTCTAAATTCACAAGTTGAATACCTTTTGATGTCTCTACTTCCATCCAGTTGTCTTCTACACTCTTGATTACTCCTTTTACGGCTTCACCCATTCCTAGATATACCTTACATTTCTTGTTAAGATATTTCACTACTATTTCTTTTGACATTCGGACCTCCCTTTTCGATCTTCTCTTTCTTTTTACTATTCTAAATCTTTTCTTTTTTTGATACGGAATAATAACAAAAAGCAAAACAAATATAGGTAGGTATATAGCTATCCAAATTCCTGGATTCAAAATCTCACCCCTGTTCTTTTATCCCTCTC
>CAYMUD010000152.1:0-3855 GCA_964393495.1 uncultured Clostridia bacterium
TTACCCCCGTAGAAAAGTATTACAATAATTATACCCAAATTGTATAAATATTACAAACAGAAAATAAAAATATTAAACTTGACTTATTATTAAAATAATAAGAAAATCAATATATGACATCAATTGGAGGAATTATGGAAAATAAATTAATTAATATGAATAAAGTCACTATAAAACTTGCCTTACCTTCTATTATGGAGATGTTTTTACACACTCTATTAGGAATTGCCGATACAGCAATGGTAGGGGTATTGGGAGGTTATGCAATAGCTGCAATAAGTATCACCGATAATCCATTAATGCTTATAATAGCAGTCTTTGGTGCCTTAAGTGTAGGCACAACAGCCTTAGTTGCAAGATTTATAGGAGCTAAAAACTATAAAGATGCTGAAAACACTATAGTACAATCTCTTTTTTTAAGTGGAGTTATGGCCTTTCTTTTTACGGCTCTTGGACTTCTCTTATCTAATCATATAGTTGGATTAATGGGTGCTGAATCAGAAGTGTTTCCCTATGCAGTAAAGTACATGCGAATTGTCTTGTTAGGTTTACCTGGTTTAATTATAACTTTTATAATGTCTGGTGCTTTAAGAGGTTCAGGTGATACGAGAACTCCCATGATTGTAAATGGTATCTCAAATATATTGAATATCATTGGAAATTTTTTATTAATTTTTGAAAGCCGTACTATATTCTTAAGCCTTCCTTTTTCAGAAAATACTATACAATTATTCATGCCCGGTGCCGGACTTGGTGTGACAGGAGCTGCTATTGCAACTACCACAGGAAGATATATTGCAACTTTTTTAATTTTAAGAATATTATTTAACTCCAAGGGAGAATACAATTTAGATTTTAGAGATTTTAAAATCGATAAAAGTATAATTAAAAGAATATTTAAAATAGGTTTACCTGCAGCAGGAGAACAACTTTTGTTTAGATCCGCACAATTAGCTTTTTTTAGGATTGTAGCTTCTCTTGGGACTGTGATGATAGCTGCCCATAAAATAACCATCACTGCCGAATCTCTTTCTTTTATGCCTGGATGGGGATTTGCCCTTGCAGCTACAACCTTAGTAGGTCAATACTTAGGTGCTGAGGATAAAGATAATGCTAAACGTGGTGGATATACAGCAGGTTATATGGCTGTTATCATAATGTCTATTCTAGGTATTCTATTTTTCTTCTTTCCTGAGTTTTTCATAAGAATTTTTACGGATGATCCTGAAATATCCTACTATGCCGTTATATGCTTACGAATAGTTGCAGTTGCCCAACCATTTTTAGCTGTTGCAATGGTATTTGCTGGAGCTCTAAGAGGTGCAGGAGATACAAAAACTGTACTTATCACCACAGGTATTACTTCTTGGGTCATAAGAGTAGGACTAGGGTATTTTTTAGCCATTACTTTAGAATACGGCTTAGTTGGAGCTTGGATAGCTATGGTACTTGATTTTGCTATTAGAGGCATCTCTTTTATATTATTATTTAAAAAAGGAAAATGGCAAAATATTGAAGTATAATATTTTTTTATTTTTAGGGTATATATAGTGTATAGGAGGTAAGTTATGAAAACAAAAACATTAAGTTTATTAAATTTTTTCACCTTTGCTCTAGTCCTAACGGTAAATGCTTTAGCAAATATACTGCCTATTAACGGCCTTACAACAGGGGATGTATCTGATAATTATATCAATTTATTTACACCAGCCGGTTTTACATTTTCCATATGGGGTTTGATTTATACTCTACTAGGAATATTTGTAATCTATCAACTTTTATTGAGTTTTAAAGAAAAAAATACACAAATTGTAGAAAAATTAGGATACTGCTTTATAGTGTCAAATATTTTAAACTCTCTTTGGATATACACCTGGCATAATCTAATGATTTCTATAAATCTAATAATTATGATATTACTTTTAATATCTCTAATTATGGTCTATCAAAAATTAAATATAGGTAAGAGCAGTGAAAATAAAAAAACCAAGATTATTGTACATATACCTTTCAGTATATATCTAGGTTGGATTTCCGTTGCTACTATAGCAAATTTCAGTGCATTTTTTGTTAGTATAAACTGGAATGGTTTCGGTCTTTCAGAAACTTTCTGGACGGTATTAGTATTATTAGTTGCAGTTATATTAGGTGCTATTTTTACCTTAAAAAATCAGGATATATTCTACACATTAGTCGTGATATGGGCTTTTATTGGAATACTGTCCAAGAGATTAACTGCTGACATTACCTATACATCAATAATATCCACAGTCCTAATTGGAATAATATTTTTAAGTATTTTAGTATTGTATAAAATAGTTAAAAAGGATATATATGTAGAAAGCAATATTTAAGCACTTTCATTTAGCACAGATAATATTATCTGTGCTAAAGCTTTCTTATCTTGTTATTTTTATTATAAGACTTTATTTATAAATATATCTACTATCTCTTCATCAAATTGACTTCCAGAGTGTTTTTTTAATTCTTCTAAAGCTTCTTCTTTTGTTTTTGTAGTTTTATAAGGTCTATTTGCTGTCATTGCTTCATAGGCATCAGCTACTGCAATAATCTTTGACAAAGGCGGTATTTCCCCTTTCTCTAATCCTTCAGGATAGCCTTTGCTGTCTAATCTTTCGTGATGATATAGTACGGCTTCAGCTATATGTGTATATTCATCTACACTTTTCAGAAGCTGATAGCTTGTAACAGGATGTTTTTTTATTATTTCCCATTCTTCTTCTTTTAGTTTGTTTTTTTTGTTTAATATCTCTGGAGGAACTACAATTTTACCTATATCATGTAGTGCTCCGGCTAATTTTGCATCTTCTATTTCTTTATTGCTTAATTTCATAGCACTTGCAATTCTTGAGCAGTATTGGGAAACTCTTTCACTATGAATTTGTTCATTATCGTACTTATTATTTATATTTAGTAAGACTGTTTCTATAGTCTTATTTCTCATGATTCTTCCGTACTTAAGCTTGTTTTTATACATTTTATTGTCTGCTTCTCTATATACTTCTAAAATATTCTTGTCTTTTGTATTTTTAGTTGAATAGCCTAATGCTAATGATATTATTACTGAATCTATACTAGATCTATTAGTTTCTTCTAAAATTTTATTTTTTATTTCTTCTGCTCTAGTACTATCTGTGCCTGGAAGAAGTATAACAAATTCGTCTCCTCCTACACGAGATATAACATCCTCTTTTCTACATGATTTTTTTATTATTTCTCCAGCAGTGATTAATAGTTTGTCCCCCATTTTATGACCATATGAGTCATTTGCAAGTTTAAGACCATTTACATCTGCTACTATAATAGAGAAAGGTATATTTCTTTCTGTATCTAATCTTTTTATTGCATCCTCCATATATCTTCTATTGTAAAGACCTGTTAGATGGTCGTGGAAGCTTAGATACTCTATTTCCTTCTGCTTGTCTCTTTTTTCAGTGAAATCTCTAAATACTATAACTGCTCCAGTTATATTGCCATCTTTATCTTTTATAGGAGCAGCACTATCTTCTATTGCTATTTCTTTACCATCTTTTGAAATCAGTATTGTATGATTTTCCATTTCTACAATTTTACCAAGTTCTAGAGCCTTTTTAGCAGGATTTTCACTTTCTCTTCTTGTAAATTCATTTATTGTTTTCAAAACTTTTTCTAGTGGCTGATTAAAAGATTCCTCTTGAGACCATCCTGTGAGATTTTCAGCTACTTTATTCATAATCTTGATTTTTCCTTTTTTATCTGTTGAAATTACAGCATCTCCTACTGATAGTAGTGTCGTTTTAAACTGCTCTCTCTCTTTATACATCTCTGCTTCTTTTTCTTTTTTATCGCTTATAT
>CAYMUD010000153.1:0-3853 GCA_964393495.1 uncultured Clostridia bacterium
GAAAATCTACAGCATGAAAAATAGTTATCTTTGAGTTGAATTTTTTTGCTATTTCCACAGCTAATTTCAATGGTTCTTCTATTCTTTGTTGATTTTCAACAGGGATAAGTATTTTTTTCATTTTTCCCACCTCTTAGTAGTATATTTATAAATATCTTATTATATATTTACCACATTTGAATAATTTTATACTTTTTACTTAAATGTAAGAACAAATTTTTTCACTTTTATATTTTTTATTTGAAGTCACAGTATCTAGTGTGGTCGTTGATTAAGCCCATAGCTTGAAGGTATGAGTAGATTATTGTTGAACCTATAAATTTAAAACCTCTCTTTTTTAAATCCTTACTGACCCTATCGGAAAGTTCTGTCTTTGCTGGAACTTCCTTTATAGTCTCCCAATTATTTACTATTGGCTTATTATCCACAAAAGACCATATATACTTATCAAAAGAACCGAATTCTTCCTGTACCTTTAAAAAGCTTCTAGCATTGTTTATCGAAGCTTCAATTTTCCTTCTATATCTTATAATTCCAGGATCTTCAAGCATTTCTTCTATTTTATCCTCATCGAATTTTGCTACCTTGACGGGATCAAAGTTTTCATAGTGTTTTCTGTAATTTTCTCTTTTTCTTAGAATTGTAATCCAGCTAAGACCTGCCTGTGCTGATTCCAAAACTAGAAATTCAAAATGTTTTCTGTCATCATGATTTGCTTTGCCCCATTCTTGGTCGTGATATTTAATATATAAAGGATCCTCTCCAACCCATTTACATCTTTTCATTATTTTCCTCCACTTTTTAAATTAATTATATCATAGGATGTATTTACTTTATATTTGTATAGAGAAATTTGCTATAAAATGATAAAATGTTAATAAATCTCAATAAATTGGTGATAAAATGAATAGCTCTCCTAAAAAAACTATTTTCTTAATACTATATATAAATATTTTTTTAATATTATTTAATGTATTAATCCTTTTAATTGCAAAAAACTCAACTAATCTTATAGAAAATTTTTATTCTAGAGGGCTATTTTTATACATAAATAAACCCCTATCATATATAAACAGCTACTTTAGTTTTTCTTTAGGGGAAATAACAATAGGTATAACCCTTATTATTTTAGCATCTTTACTAGTTTATTTTGCATATTCTTTAATTATAAAAAAAGGTAAAAAATCCACAATATCGATTCTTTTAATAGTATTCATACTCCTTTTTAATCTAAGCTACTATCAATTAGCTTGGGGACTTAACAACTACAGGCAAGATATAGAAGAAATTTTTGAAATAAAGGATGTAGATGTCACTCTTGAAGACTTAGAATATAGCTACAGGTATTTAGTTGAAGAAACTAACCGACTAAAGGATATTTTAGATAATAACAGTTTGAATTATATAGATGATAAATATATCTATACCAATACTTATAAAGGGTATGAAAAATTGAATGATGAATATTCTTTTATAGATGATAGCAAAGTCATAGTTAAACCTTTAATGATATCAAAATTCTTTTCAGCCAGCGGCTATACAGGAATTTACCTTCCTTTTTTTTCAGAAGCTAATATCAATGAGATGGTGCCAAGATTTTCAAAACCATTTATAGCAAGTCATGAAATAGCACATCAAAAAGGATTCGCTAGTGAAGATGATGCAAATTTTATGGGATTCTTAGCTTGCTATTATCATTATGATTCATATTTTAAATACTCTGCCTATCAAGCAATGATGGTTTATGTAGGTAATTCACTTTACAAAAATGATCATGAATTATATAGAGAAATATCTTCTTTAAGGAGTGAGAGTGTATTAAATGATATTAAAACTAGGGTTAATTTCTGGAATACACATATTAAAGAAAAAGTAAATGAAGTTCATAATAAGGTAAATGATACCTTTTTAAAAGCAAACAATCAACCGGAAGGAATTGTTAATTATTCAAAAGTAACAGAACTTTTCCTAAAAGCACATAAAGCCGGTATTATAAACTAGTAAATTGGAGGTTTTTATGAAAAACTATGTGAAAGAAAAATTAAAAAAGAAAGAAACCGTTATAGGTACTTTTTTTGAGCTGGGTAGCTGCCAAACAGTAGAGGCTCTTGCTGTTTCCGGAATCGATTTTATGATAATTGACTGTGAACACGGTCCTTTCGATACTGAAAGCACTCTTGAATACGTAAGGACTGCTGAATTATCAAGTCTAACGTCTTTTGTGAGAGTGAAGGATATAACCCGGCCCTCAATACTTAAAAATCTTGATCTAGGAGCTAAGGGCCTTATAGTTCCAAATCTAGAAACTGTAGAAGAAGCTAAAAAACTTGTAGAATGGGGTAAATATCATCCTCTAGGAAAAAGAGGGGTGTTTTTAGGAAGAACCTCTGGTTTCGGATATGAAAGCCTAGCGGGTAATATTGATGAATATTTCAAAGTGAGTAATGAAGAAACCATGCTTATACCTCAATGTGAAACCCTAGGATGTCTGGAAAATATAGAAGAAATAGTTTCCTTAGAAGGAATAGACGGGATATTCATAGGTCCTTACGACTTATCCACAGCTTTAGGTTCTCCTGCAGATTTTACTTCACATAAATTCAAAGATTCTTTGATTAAAATTCAAAATGCCTGCAAAAAAGCTAACAAGCCATGCTTTATTTACACCGGTACTGAAGAAGGGGCTGCAGAATTAATACAAGAAGGTTATCAAGGTATAGCCTTAAGTATGGATGCATCATTTTTAATTAATGCATACAGGAAAACCTTGGATAATCTTAAAAAATAAGTATTTCTCTAATAATAGCTAAAAAAGAAGAGATATTTTAATAAATATCTAATATCTCTTCAAATAACATTTTTTTACTATTAAAATTTATAAATTCTAGTGAAGCAACAATGAAATTTAAACCCCAACATTTTTTCTATAAGTCTATTTCCAACATAATTGGAGTATGGTCTTGTCTTTCACCAGAATCTAACATTTCGGATTTTAAAACCTTATCTGCTATCCTATCACTTACCAGCCAATAGTCAATCCTCCAGCCCGAATTGTTGATTTTACTAGTTTTAACCCTTTGTGCCCACCAGGAATAAGCACCACTTACATCTCCATGAATATATCTGAAAGTATCTGTAAATCCTTTATTTAATATGTTAGTAAAGCCTTGGCGCTCTTCATCTGTAAATCCTGCTGACCTTCGATTGTTTTCTGGATGAGCTAAGTCTATTTCTTTATGTGCTACATTATAATCTCCCGTTGCTAATACTACCTTTTCCTTATCTAGGCTTTGCAGGTATTCACCGTACTTTTCGTCCCAAACTTGTCTTTCTTCCAATCTTTTTAATCCATTTCCTGCATTAGGGGTATATACCTGTGAAATGTAAAATTCTCCAAAGTCTAAAGTAATAATTCTTCCTTCTAAATCCATAGTATCCGGAGCCTGAATCTCAGGGCAAAATACTTGGGGAGAATACCTGTCTTTATATAAAAACATAGTCCCTGCATAACTTTTTCTAGCTGGTTCCTTAGAAGTTCTCCATACGTAGGAGTATCCTTTAAAATATTCTTCTAATTTCTTCACGTGCTTCTTACTTAATCCACTGTATGGCAGCTTAGTTTCCTGTAAGGCAATTACATCTGGCTCCTTATCCATAATTGTATCAATTACTTTTCTTGATAAGACTGCCCTATTAGAATCGCTTGTTAATGCAGCATTTAATGAATCAATATTCCATGAAATAAGTCTCAAATTATTCCTCCTTTAAAATTTAACTAATTCTTTATATTTTTTATTCCTTATATACTTATTATAATACCCACACCTATTCATTATAAACAAATATCAATAAA
>CAYMUD010000154.1:0-3826 GCA_964393495.1 uncultured Clostridia bacterium
CAAAAACGAAAGAGCCTCTCGGCTCTTTCATTTTTGTAATGATATATAATTAATTTAGAAAAACTAAATCAACTTGTCATCTCTTTATCTTTAGGCTCAATTTTTTCTATAGTTAAACCTAATTGAGCATATATTAATGCTACTATTGGGTTTATAAGATTTAGAAAACAGAAAGGTACATATGCAAAAGGTGTAACTCCCAGTGCTCCAGTTAAAAATGCTGCATCAGTACTCCAAGGTACTAAAGGTGCCACCAAGGTTCCTGTATCTTCCAATGCTCTTGAAAGATTCTTTGGATGAAGTCCTTTATTTTTGTATACATCTCTATACATTCTTCCTGGTATTATTAAAGCAACGTATTGAACTCCTGTAGCAAAATTGGTGAAAACAGTAGTGAAAAGTGTAGCTGTAATTATTGATTTATCAGTTTTTGCATAAGTAAGTATTTTATTAACTATTACTCTTATCATTCCTGATTTTTCTACGATTCCAGCGAAAGAGAGGGATATTAATATCAAAGAAATAGTCCACATCATACTACTTATTCCTCCTCTATTAAGTAGACTATCAACTACAGCAACACCTGTATCAATTGTAAAACCATAATGAGCAGAACTTATCATTTGAGATATTGATGCTCCTTGGAAAATTCCTGCAAAAATACATCCTAATATTGAACTTCCTACTAAA
Organism: uncultured Clostridia bacterium; assembly: GCA_964393495.1. Taxonomy (GTDB): domain Bacteria; phylum Bacillota; class Clostridia; order Tissierellales; family Dethiosulfatibacteraceae; genus UBA8670. Next base: position 691 of record CAYMUD010000154.1, read on the forward strand.
GCTGGAAGAGCTGGAACTTTTTTGATTACCATAAGTATTACCAAAATAGGAGGTATAAACATAATCAAAGAAATATTAAAATTGCTGTTTAAAGTTTGTAAATAAGTTTCTATAGTTTCTGCATTTATTGCACCATCAGCAAATCCTATACCAAGTATCCCGAATACAACCAGTGCAATGAAATAGCTTGGTCCAGTTGTATATACCATATGCTTAATGTGATCGAATAGATTAGCGCCAGCCATAGCAGGGGCTAAATTAGTAGTATCAGATAATGGCGACATTTTATCTCCAAAATATGATCCAGATATAATTGCACCAGCTATCATTCCCTTAGGAACTCCTAGCCCTATGCCTACTCCCATTAAAGCCACTCCAACTGTACCTGCAGTAGACCATGAACTGCCAGTTGCTATGGAAACTATTGAACATATTAGGCATGTTGCAATTAAAAATATTCCGGGTGATAATACTTTAAGCCCATAATATATCATTGTTGGTACTATTCCTCCTAGTATCCATGTCCCAATAATCGCTCCAATAGCAAGCATAATTATAATAGCTTGAGAGGACATTTTTATTGTTTCTTTTATTCCCTCTTCAATAAAATTCCAATCATATCCAGATTGTACTGCAAGAATGCCCGCTAGTACAGCAGCAAGTGCAAGAGGAATATGTGGTGAACCTTCAAACACTTTAATTGTAAGTAGTAAAGATATAAACAAAAAAATAAATACAAATATTGCTTTCCACAAACTAACTTTAGTTTCTTTTTTTTCCATTTCCTTCTCCTTTTTTTTATAAAAATCAAAGCTTACCAATAGCTTTTTCTGCAACTTCAAGTACTGTTTTCTTTTTTAATGAATTAATAATTTTAAATATTTATTCTTTTTCAGATGTTTTAATTTTAGAATTCAAGTTATATTTCTTCTAAATTCATTTCTTCAATTATAGTTTTATTTGGGATACCTTCTTCAGACCAATTCATTTGTAAATAAAAATCAACTAACATTTTTTCGATATCTACAACAGCCCCTTTACAAATTCCTTCTTTAATTGGTTGTGTTAGGAATTTATCTGGTAAGGTATCATCTGATTTTTTTAAGCCTTGTCTAATATTAAAAAATCTTTCAGCATTAATAATCCTCTCTCCACATTTTAATAATTGACCGGGAGTTATTTTAATACCTAATAAAGCTTCAATTAATTCAGAAGGAATTTTTAAACCAAAATCATTTAGCAAACTAAGATAAGGTATTTTACAAAGGCCAATTGAATCCATAATTGCACTTATTTTGAAAGTATAACTTACCATTTCACCTTTTCCTTCAGGTGAGAATCTATTTTCAGCCTCTTTGTTATTAAAAAAATCTTTAGGCATTCTAGATTCATATCCGCATTCAAGACTAGGATAAGTATTACAAAAGTCTGCACCTCTACTACCTATAGCATAGCCTAATCCAGTTCCATTAAATCCCCTAGGATCCATAGATGTCATAGCTAGACCCTTAACATGAAAAGCAAACTTTTCCGCACCTTTTCCAATTATTTTTGCTGATTTTCTAATACCTTGAGCAAGAACATTCCCTAGCCAAGAATTACGTGAAGCTATTTGCTCTAGTAACTTTTCCATTGCTTCATTATTTCCCCATTCAAGATGTAATCCTTTTGTTTCTTCCTTTGTTAATATTCCTCGTTCATATAAATCTATTGCAAATGCAATAGCGCTTCCAGTCTCAATTGTATCCATACCCAATTTATTGCACATTGTATGTAGATATAATGATTCGAATGCATCATCATTACCACACTTTGGACCAAAAGCTTCCATGCATTCAAAGGGAGGTCTATCACCTAGAAAGCCTTTATGCCTTCCATGGTCAACTTCTATCTTTGCTTTACAATGTATAGGACACATATAACAACTTATATATTTAGTTTTAGCATCTTTAAAACTTAATCCACTAGCTGTATCTACTCCTTCAAAATGGGTTTTTTGATAGTTAAAAGCTGGACTCGCACCAAAATCGTCAAGCCATTTCACATCAGTCGAATCAGCAAATTTTGACCATCTTTCAAAATCAGGTGCTTCTTTTATAAGATTTAAATGTTTTTTGATTATTTTAGCTGTATTCTCTGATTTACCCTTGGATTTCTTCTTGCTCGGATTTATTGCTATAGCCTTTAAATTTTTAGATCCCATCACTGCGCCCATACCTGTTCTGCCTGCAGCACTATCTGCACCAAACATAACATTTGCCATACTTACAAGTTTCTCTCCTGCGGTACCTATTACAGCAACTCTTGCATTTTCATTCTTACAATCTTCTTTTATTAATTTTATACTTCCCTCTACATCTGATCCCCATATATGTTTAGCATTTCTGATTTCAACATTATTTTCTTGAATATATATATATGCAGGTTCCTTTGCTTTCCCTAGAATAACAATTGAAACAATATCATCAATTGCCATATCTGCTCCAAAAAAACCTCCAGCATTTGAAGTACCCATAATATTTGTTATTGGTGACACAGCTGACACTTGAATTCTAGCTGATGATAAGGCTTTAGTTCCTGTCAACATACCCTTTGAAATAGCAATTACATTTTCTGAATCATAAGCATCAATGTTATTACCAATATATTTTAGTAATAAATAAGCATTTAACCCTCTTCCACCAATAAATTTATTCAATACATCATTTGTAATGATTTCTTTCTTTACTGAACAATTTGAAAGATTAATAATTAATATTTTGTTGGAAATATTCAAAATACAACCTCCTTAGTTTATTAATACAGCTATAAGCCTCAACCCTTACCACTCCTATCTTTACATTATCTACCAAGATTCCTAAACTATATGATATATTTATCAAATCAAAAAAAAATAAGCTGACTAAAACATTCTCCCCATTCTAAATGCATTTAATTTTAGCTTTTAATTTAAATCTATTTTTACATAAGCTTAATAAACTGTCAACTCGTTTATTAGAATTTTCATTAATGAAAATTCATTTTAAAAAAACCTCCAAGTTATTTTACCTTTACTTGAAGGTTTTTCATACACAAACTATTTCATATTCTCGAATAACTATTGAATCTCATCCTTAATATAATTATAGACTTTTAA
>CAYMUD010000155.1:0-3817 GCA_964393495.1 uncultured Clostridia bacterium
GTAAATTTAATTATATCCCAGTAAGGAGGGTGAAATATTACGAATTGAACTTTATCAATCTTTTCTTCCGATATAATTTTTTCAATATCCAAAGTTTTACTGTCACCTTCAACTATTTTACAGACAGTTCCATCTTCTTTTTTGAAAACACTTTCATCTATGGAGGATATAGTTTCTTTTGATAATTCAATTCCTATAGAGTTTCTCTCTAAATTCTTAGCTTCAATAAGTGAAGTACCTCCCCCTGCAAAGGGATCTAGTATCCAGTCTCCTTTTTTTGTATATCTTCTAAATAGCTGGTTGGGTATTTGAGGAACAAAATTCCCGTGATAATTTCCTTTATGCATACCTGAATTATCTCTCTTATCAAAAATCCAAAGGGTTTCCGTTAAAATGTCTCCATATTCTTTCCATTTTTTCATATCTATATCATTGTATTTTGCCATTCTATTATCCTACTTTTTTAATCTTTTATTTAATTACACAATGTAAAAATTCTGTTGTTGTATTTGATTTGTGGTTTCTATTTTCTTCCTTGTCTGCTCTAAAACGTTTATAGTTTTCTTTTGTAAATAATTCATAAGAGCCGTACTGTTCCATAATACCCTTTATCTTATCTAAACTCATCAATCCCTCATTATTATAGCTTAAAAAGATATACTTGAAATTTGCATTTTCTATAAGGTCTTGGAAAGCTTTCTCCACTTTTCTTTTAGAACAAAAATCACTTTTTTGACTATTATCTACTCTTAATCCGGTTTTACCTTTTATTTCAGGATCATCATATCTTGAAATTGTTTCTAACAAATGATAGTTAGAACTATATTGTCTCGCATTATAAGGTGGATCAAGGTAGAGAACATCTCCTTCTATTTCTCTTATCAATTCATTTATATCTGTATTGTATGTCTTGCCGGAGTTACTGCCTTCGATAATTGGTAAAAATTTAAATTTGAATTCTCTTTTAGCTGATCTTTTTATATGCTTTAAAAAAGCACCGTATACTGATGCCGTGTTAGCATATTTATCAATTGAATTAATTAAACTTCCTAATAAAAAATAATATTCATTTTCATTTATTTTATTATTAGATTTCAATCTTTCTATTTCAATTCTTATTGCATCACATTTTTTTCCATTTTCATCTGTGAAATAATTTCTTCCAGAACCTGAACCAGCACAATAGTTTTTATAAATGTAGCCTTCCACACCAGTTAAGGAGTCTAAATATTTAAAATGCTCAATATCAATTTTTTTATTGTTTTCTATAAAATGTTTATTTATAACGAAGCTATAATGCTGAATATCATTTGCAATTACTTCATATCCTTTTTTCTTGAATGTAGCACCTACAATCCCAGTGCCAGCAAATAAATCTGCAAAAATCCTACTTTTTGAATTATTTTCTCCTACAATGGATTCAATTGATTCTGTCAAAAAGTCAATTAAAGATTGTTTTGAACCTATGTAGTTCAATATTACCACCTCCACTTTTACTTAATATACACTATTTTAGATGTGAATTCAAATAACATTCTGATATTTTTTTCTTCTCTTATTTGAGATTCTATATCTGAATACTTTTCTTTTGTGCAAAATACAAACAATTTATATGAAATCAAAAAATAAAATAGAAACTTAAGTATTTATACTCAAGTTTCTATAGCTTCATTTTCAACCTATTACTCATCTTACAACTAAAATCGGAATATTAATATGATGTACTACCTTATCAGTTACGCTACCAAGCATAAATCTTTTTGTAGCTTTCATTCCATGAGTTCTCATTATAATTAAATCATAGCCACCTTTTTCAGCCTCTTCAATAATCTCCACTGGAGGATCTCCTGCTGTCTCTTTTACTTGGATTTTTAATCCTAGGTCTTCATATGCTTTAATCATTTTCTTATTATCTATTTCTCTATTTTTTAATATTTCTTCATAAGCTTCTGGACTGTAATTAAGTTCATTAATGATAACCTTTGAGTCATCAACATGAAAAATTGTTATAGTGCTGTCAAAACTCTTTGCTATTTTTACAACTTCATCTATGACTTCTGCTTCTTCGTTACTCTTTTCTAGTGGCAATAGTATTTTTTTCATTTTCTTCACCTCTTAACTTAAATTTCATTATTTATAAATACAATTAAAACATTATGATTATTATATACTTACCACTTTAAATTGAAAATATACCTTGTTTATATCTTTACATATAACTTCAAATATTCTCAATAGCTTTTTCCGTTAGTTGGCTGTAATCCATAAGTCCGGTAATTTTTTTTACTTCTTCTGTTAGCGGGACAATATCATTTCTTTCTATACTTTCTAAATCAAATTTTCTATTTAAAGCCATAAGTTGTTGAAGTCCTACTCTAATCCTATTTAAGTATGAATACAGCCCTACTGCTCCACCAGATATATCCTCAGCATTATCATAATAAAGTTTAAGGTCTTTTGTATCTTCAAAAATTTCATTTTTAGTGCTGCCAAATCTTTGAAGTTCTTTAGGGACTTTCCCTTCACTTAAACTATCTTCAATTTTTTTACCAACCATAGCTGCTGCCATTGAAGCTCTACCTATACCAACCATTTTAATATAATTAGCTCCTAGTGCTAAAGTTTTAAAAACATGGTCTTCCATTGATATTCCTCCTGCTACAGCAATCTCAGGAAGATTATAACCTTTCTCTTCTAGTTTTTTTGACATTTTATATAAAATACTTTCCATTTCTACAGTTGGTATTCCCCATTCATTCATCATTTTAACAGGACTATTTCCGCTTCCTCCTCCTGCTCCATCAAATGTAACTAAATCGATTTCGGCTTTTGAAGCAATTTTTAAAATTTTTAATAAATCTGATGGATCAAAAGGTCCAGTTTTAAAAAATATTCTTTTAGCTCCCATTTCTCTAAGCTGCTTTACTCTACTTATTAATATGTCTTCATTCCACATAGGCAACTTTCCAATCTTTTCAAATTTAAGACCTTTACCCTCTTTATATGCCTTTGCAATATCTTCGTCTTCTGGATTTGGATATATTACATAGCCCATTTTTTTAAATTTTAAAGCTTCTTCTAAGCTATTCAACATTCCCATACCTTGTATTCCCTTAGCAGCCTGTCCGAATTTTATTTCTATTGATTCGACTCCAAGTTCTTTAACTGCATATTCAAGGACACCTAAATATTCATCATCAAAATTTCCCTGAAGAACAATATCCCCGTAACCACGATAGTAGCTTCTAAAGGAATTTACCATTTCTTTAATGAGTGGAGAAGAAACTACTTTGTTTTTTTCTAATTTTAATTCTTTATCCTTCGAAACTACATCTTCCCCAATTACTACTAAGACTCCTGCTAATGCTGCTCCTGCATAATAATCTTTCCAGTTTAGTTTGGCCATAGCCGGCAGTATTATAGGTAATTTGAGTTTTATAGGATTGTGTTTTCCAAATGTTTTTTCAGTATTTGCTTTAGGATAAGTTGCTTCATAAGGGTCTTCATTGCAACCTACTGCACCAAATACACGCCCATTTATATTTAAATGAGAAAAATCTATAGGATAATTTTTTTCTGATGCAAATTGATGTTTATCCGTTTGGTAAGGATAAATTGCTTCCCTACCTCTTAATGCAGATAAACCTATTTCGCAAGTTCCTGTACAATTTGAAGAGCATACAGAACACATACCTGAATACGGTGATACATTATCCGGTGTTCTAAGTTTAGTTTTTGTAATTGTACTCCCTAGTATTGGACTATAAGTCATTGCTTTTCCTCCTCTTTATTTAACTTGATTTATATCAAGATTTAA
>CAYMUD010000156.1:0-3814 GCA_964393495.1 uncultured Clostridia bacterium
TTTATTAGTTTTATCTTTATCGATTATGGTTATTATAAATTTTGGAAATGTTGTTTCAAGATATATATTACATAAATCTTGGTCATTTTCAGAAGAAATAATGGTATATTTATTTGTATACAGCACTTTTATAGGTGCAGCTGTTGCATTTAAAAGAGGCTCTCACTTAGGAGTAACTTGGCTGAGCGAAAAACTGCCTAAAAAAGGAAGAAAAATTTTAATTGTTTTTTCATCAATAACAACAATTGCTTTAATGATGGTTTTATTAAAATTTGGTATTCAGATGGTGAGAAATCAAATAATGTACAACCAAACTACACCAGCTTTAGGTATGCCTGAATGGATTAGTGGAATTAGCATTCCAATTGGTGCTGCTTTAATAGGGATAAGAGTTTTACATAAGACTTTTATTACTATAAGATCTGAATAAGCAATCTTAAATTTAATAAATTATATTAAAATAATGAGGAGAATATTATGATTAGTTGGGTATTATTTATACTTTTTTTTATATTTTTATTTCTTGGTGTGCCTATCGCTATTTCTTTAGGTGTGTCTACAGTAATAGTTGCAATACTATATGAGTTTCCAATACAAATGTTTCCTATTGTTATGTATGCTTCATCAGCAAAATTTACACTTTTAGCGATACCTTTCTTTATACTCGCTGGAATCATTATGGAATATGCAGGTATCTCAAGAAGACTAATAAAATTTGCTAACGTCTTGGTTGGTCATATGCACGGTGGTCTTGCAATTGTAACTGTTATAGTAGCATGTTTTTTTGCAGCTATATCTGGTTCTGGGCCTGCTACTGTAGCAGCAATTGGGACAATACTTATACCAGCAATGAATGAAAAAGGTTATGATAAAGGATTTTCGTCCGCACTGTTAGCAAGTGCAGGTAATGTTGGAATCATTATACCGCCTAGTATTGCATTTGTAGTATTTGGAGTTCTAGCTGAAGTATCTATAACTAAATTATTTATAGCTGGAATTGTTCCTGGATTTTTATTAGGATTAGGTTTGATTATTACTAGTTTTTTCCTTTTAAGAAAAGAAAAAAACTTAGTTAAAACAAAAAAAAGCAATCCTAAAGAAATACTTTTTGCATTGAAAGATGCTTTTTGGGGACTTATGACACCTATAATAATATTAGGTGGTATTTATGGAGGATATGTTACTCCAACTGAAGCAGCAGGAACAGCAGTGATATATGGATTAATAGTTGGATTTTTCATTTATAAAGAAATTAAGATTAAAGATATATGGAAAATAATGGTTGATGCATCAGTATCTTCAGCAGTAGTTATGTTTATAATAGCAAATGCAAGTGTTTTTGCATGGCTTTTGACAACTGGGAGAATAGCAAGTAGTATTGCACAAGGATTAATTGCTTTCAATGCTAACAAATATGTTTTACTTCTACTTATGAATGTTATGTTTTTAATTGCAGGATGTTTTTTGGATGCAGCTTCAGCATATTATATATTTGTTCCAATTTTGCTTCCAATAGTTTATAAGCTAGGAATAGACCCAATTGTATTAGGAGTGTTTATGACTATGAATTTAGCTATAGGTATGGCTACACCACCTGTTGGATTAAACCTCTTTGTTGCTTGCAACATATCAGGCGTAACTCTCAATGAGATTTCTAGAAAAGTAGTCCCTTTTCTCTTAGTAAGTATAATAGTATTAATGTTTGTAACATATATTCCAGCAATCTCATTGTTCTTACCAAATTTGCTAGGACTTTAATAATTTAAATATATTTAAAATACATTTTTATTTGGAGGATAATAATGCAATTAACAATATTAGTGGATAACTATTGTAATAGAAGTGATTTATTAGCTGAGTATGGATTTAGCGTACATATTAAATCTGATAATAATAAAGAAGTACTTATGGATACTGGACAAGGAAGAGCTTTATATTCAAACGCTTATAGTATGAATATAAACTTAAATGATACAGATCATATTGTCTTCAGCCATGGACATTTTGATCATATTTGGGGAGCACCAAAATTACTTGAAAAAACAGGGGATATTCCTGTGTGGGCTCATCCGGACTTTGATAGAGCAAAGTATAGAAAAAAAATAAATAAAACACAATATATTGGTAGTTATATTAAAAAAGAAGATTTGAATTTTCACCCTATAAAAGGAGTTACTTTAATTACTGAAAATATATGGGGTGTTGAAGTTCCTTATAATAAAAGGAATCAAGAATATACACCAACTACAGAACATTTAAAAATACTGAAAGGTGATAATTGGGAAGAAGACACTTTTCCAGATGATATTTCTTTGGTGGTTAAAGGAGAGTATGGGTACAGCGTTATTCTAGGTTGTGCACATGCAGGAGTAGCAAATATTTTAGAAGAAATTTCAATAAAATTTAAAACTAATAAATTTTACTCAGTAATTGGTGGAATGCATATGAAAGGGCAATCCGAAGATTATGTAGAAAAAGTTATAGAAAAAATCACAAAAGATTATGAAGTATATCGATGGATACCTACCCATTGTACGGGATTTAAAGCAGCTTCACTTTTAGATTCAATTGCTGATAATGTTGATTTAGGAGGGACTGGAACTGTAATTAAATTATAAATAAGATTCCAATAACTTATTATATACATAACAGTTTAAATTTTTAAATATTTGATAAAATAATATAATTTACTTATTAAAACCTGCAAATTCAGATAGATTAAAATAATTTGGAGGTTTTTTTTATTCTTTATATTTTAGATATATAAAGTAAAGTTATATTGTAGTTTTGAATTTCTTTTTATTTTTTATTCTTTTGATATATAATTAAATTAATAAAGTAAAATAATAATAGCTGCAAATAATGTAGAGAATACTATGAAAAAAGAATCTAATAGGATTTATATCTGCTGCATTAGTTGTTCAACTATTTGCCTATTTAATGAATTTGCAGCGGAGGTATTTGATCCGGCGATACCCTTAATTGGTAAAAGAAAGAAGCCTAAAGATAAAGTTTTAAAGACACTGTTTTTAAACTTGGAGTTAGAAATGACTGGTTTGAATATAGAGATAAAGGCTATAAGGGAATAGCAAAAAAATGGTGCGAAGCTTATAAAATTGAATATGAATAAATTCAAAGCAAAAAAAGGAGGTAGATATGGATTTTAATGAGTACGATGAGTTGGTAAAAGAAAACTATGAAAGGAATTATGAAATCTTATCTGGATTTGAAGATTATCTTATAAGTAAAGGATTAACTTCTAAAACCATAAGAAAACATTTAGGAAATATTGATTTTTATATCAATACTTTTTTAGTAAACTATGAAGTGAACAAAGCAGAAGAAGGTATTTATAGTTTAGATATGTTTTTCGCCGATTGGTTTCCGAGAAAAGCTATGTGGGCATCAGGAAATTCTGTAAAAGAAACAATAGCATCTTTAAAAAAGTTTTATTCTTACTTAGAAGATATTGACTTAGTTAGCGGATTAATGTACAAGGAATTTTTAAATGAAATTAAAGATAAGAAAACGGTATGGATGGCACTTTCAGATGGAGAATATCAGGAACAAAGAATAGATTTTTTTAATATGGATGAACCAGATGATTTCGTTTTTTATGAGGAAAAAGTTGAGAAAAAAGCTAATGATTTAAATTTTCTTATGAAAAACATTAAGAATTTTACAGAAAAAACCCCATGGGAGTTTTTGGGAGATACGGATATTTTCGGTATTAAGTTTACAGATGAAGAAGATATATATTTTTGTTGTATTTTAGGAAACGCTGGTATAGAGTACGGAATAAATATATATAAAG
>CAYMUD010000157.1:0-3804 GCA_964393495.1 uncultured Clostridia bacterium
AGAGGAAAAGTAATAAATGTTTTTGGGATGCAGAATAAGGAAGTATATAATCCTAAGGTAGTAAAAAAAGTATCCCAAGCTTTAGAAAAAAACGGTCATAATGTGGAAATAATAGACGGAAATATGGAAGTTTTTGATAAATTAAAGGATTTTTTTCCAAGAGTTGGCCATGATAATACCCATGGTATAGTCTTTAATATGGCATACGGCATACAAGGAGAAAGCAGATATACACATATCCCTTCTATGCTTGAAATGACTGGAATACCATATGTAGGCTCAAATCCTTCAGGACACGCTTTGGCTTTAGATAAGGTCATAACAAAAATTATTCTTCAAAAAAACAACCTTCCAACTCCAGATTTTTGGGTTTTTTCATCTAAGTCGGATGATATGAGTGATGTAAAATATCCCGTAATAGTAAAACCTAAAATGGAGAGTGTATCTTTTGGTTTGAGAGTTGTATATAATGAAAAAGACCTGAGAGATGCAGTAGAATTTGTAATCTCAGAATTTCATCAACAAGCCTTGGTAGAACAATTCATTAAAGGAAGGGAATTTGCAGTTGGATTAATTGGAAATAATCCTGTAGAAACTTTTCCTGTATTAGAAATAGATCTAGAAGGAGATCCAAATGCTATACAAACTGTAGATGATAAACAGCATAAACCAAAGAACAAAATTTGTCCTGCTCAAATACCTGATGAACTTGCTAAAGAAATGCAGGATATAAGCAAGAAAGTTTTTACTTCTCTTGGCTTAAGAGACTTCGCTAGAGTTGATATTAGATTAGGTCTAGATAATAAAATTTATATTTTAGAAGTGAATTCTATGGCAAGTTTAGGTTTCGGTGGATCTTATGTTGCATCAGCTAAAGCTTACGGTCTTGATTATGATGGCTTAGTAAATAAAATGCTTGATGTAGCTTCTATAAGATATTTTAATATTGAAAATATTAAAGAAAAATCATCAGGCAAAAGAATCCCTACAACAATTAAAATAAGAAGCTATCTACGTACAAGAGAAGATTATATAGTAAAAATTTTAAATGATTTTGTAGATCAAAATACATATACTCAAAATATTGAAGGTGTTAATAAATTTGGTAATTTAATAAAAAGCAAACTTTCTTCTTTAGGTTTCACTACTGAAGTTTTTCCTCAAAATCAAGTAGGAAATGTGCTTTATTTTTCCAACACCGACAGTAATGACATTGATATTTTACTTGTAGGAAATTTAGATAATACTGTTAAACCTGAAAAGCAAAAATATTTCCAAAACAAAGAAAATCGCCTTTATGGTACCGGTATATGGGAACATAAAGGAGGAATTGCTTCTGCATTACTCGCTCTTCAAAGTTTAAAATATACCAAGAAGATAAAAAACAAAAAAATTGGTATGCTTTTGACTTCAGATGATTTGATGCAAGGAAGATTCAGTAAAAAATATATAAAAGATAAAAGTAAAAATGCTAAGATAATCTTAGGTTTAAACGGTGCTTTTATCCATGGAGGTATGGTTACCAGTCGTTCTGGTTCTGCTAAATACAAAATTTCCATGAATATGAAGAAATTCACAAAGACGGAAGATGTTGCCAAGGCTGTTAATGTATTTACAGAAACTATAAATAAAATGGTTAAGCAAACCGACGAAGATAAAGGTGTAGTGATTTCACCAAGCAAAATGAATATAAGCTCTAACATTACCGAACCTTATTTTCACGGAGAAGCTACTATAAATATTAGATTTGGTGATCCTGAATTATATACCACCTTTGATGATAAAATTAGAAAAATGATCCCGGAGAAAAAATTTAAAAACATCTACAATTTTCAAATTGAAGGTAGCGAAAGAAGGCCACCTATGCAGCTTAACAAGGAAACCGAAATGAACTTTAAAGAACTTAAAAAAATAGCTGATAATTTAGATATCATAATAAGCAGCGACCATAGATGGAGTTCAAATAATATAGCTTTTTCTGATTCAAAAAAATCAATAATCGATGGTTTTGGACCTTCCGGCAAAAAAGAGTTCAGTGGAAGAGAGTATATATTAAAGCATAATATTATAGAGAAAGCTCACCTTTTAGCCGTATTTATAAATAACTCCAAATAAAAAAAGACTGCAAAATTGCAGTCTTTTTTAACTTGCTTTATTGTTTTTTACTTTTCAATAATTTTTTTAAATTTACTTCTACTATTAACATTCCTGAAAGTATCATAAGGGCTCCTAAAGTTCCTCTAAAAGAAAGGTACTCTCCAAGAAATATATATCCAAAAAATGCTGCAAATACAGGCTCTCCTGTATATATTAAAGCTGTATGAGAAGGACTGGTAAATTTCTGAGCTACATTTTGAACTATATATGCCCCAGAAGTACATACAACACTAAGAAATACTATATTCCCCCAAGCTGCTGCCTCTGTAGGAATTACTGGTGTCTCTATAAAAAAAGAAGTAATCAAACTCAATACTCCCACTACTCCAAGCTGTATAGTAGCAAAAGATATAGACTCTACCTTTACAGTGTACTTACCAACAAGTATTATATATAATGCAAATACAAAAGCACATAATAATGTATATATATCTCCTATATTCACTCCATCAATATTTCCATTCAATGTAAGCAATCCTAGTCCAACAAAAGCTATAATCGTACTAATCACAACTTTTCTTTCTGGAATTTTCTTTATAATTATAGCTGAAAATACCGGCACCATAATCACATTTAATCCAGTTATAAATGCAGATTTTGATACTGTTGTATAATTTAACCCTACCGTTTGAAGAGCGTAATGTAAAAAAAGCAAAACTCCTAAAGCAATTCCGTATTTAACAGTTTTTCTATTTAAATTTTTAAATTTTTTATAAAAAATCCCAAAAGAAATAAAAAATGCCAGCAAAAATCTTATTGCTAAAAAATTGTATGTTTCTAAAAAATCTAGGGAATTTTTAGTTAATAAAAAAGATATACCCCATCCAATGGTTACTAAAAATAGAGAAATATCGGCTTTTCTTTGATTTGTCATATTCTTATTCTCCTTTTTAAAACTACCTCAATCATTATAACTTAAATAATTTGGAGATTCAACACTTGTCATATAAATTAAAAAATAAACTTTAAATAAAATTCGGAAATTTATTTAAACAAAAAAGCCTCTTCAGATGAACCGAAGAGACTCTTTAAATATATTTTTCTTATATACTTTCTATTGTTTCCAAGAATTTTTCTATAGGTTGATTTCCTACTAAATCGTGTTCTTCATTTATTACTATCTTTGGTACTCCACTTACATTATATTTGTCAGATAATTCTGGAAATGTTTGTGCTTCAATCATCTGAGCATTTATATTTGGATTTTCTAAAGCAAGCTTATGTGCTTTTGCTACGGCTCCAGGACAATGTGGACATCCAAGAGTTACAAATACCTTTATGTCTACCGGTGTTTTTATCTTAGCAACTCTTTCTTTAAGGCCAGATGGTATATCTTCTCCAGATCCTGATACTTCTATTATTCCTGTGATTAATGAATTTATCTCATGTCCTGCAGGAATTCCATAAAATTTGATTCCGTAGTCTTTACCTTCACTATCTAATAATACTATACTTGGTGTCATTTCAACCTTAAGCTCTTCAGCTTTTTTGCTGTCTTTTTCAATATCATATTCTTCTAATTTTATTTTTTCTCCAACTTCTTCAATTTCTTTCATAAAGTCTAGAGTATCTTTGCAAGTTTCACATCCATCTTCCTTTGTAAATACTGCAATAGTTACCTCTTTTTTCATTTTACCAAATACTTCT
>CAYMUD010000158.1:0-3790 GCA_964393495.1 uncultured Clostridia bacterium
TTATAAATAAGTTATAAAATTAGCCTAAGATTAATCTTAGGCTTTTTTAAAGGAGAAGTTATGATGCACAGAAAATTTAAAGATAATGAAATTTTTATAAGTGGATATGCAAAACTACCTTCAAATATAACTGCAAGCAAGTTATATGAAGTGATAGCATTGGTTGTTTTGGTAGATAAAAATACTGGAGATATATTAGATGCAGAATGTACATTATCTACTAGACTAGGTAGAGATTTTGTAAACTATATACTTATAGGGAACAATATAAATGATGTAGAAAAGATAAGTAAAGAGATGGACGAAAAATATTTTGGAACAGCACAAAAAGCTGTAGTTACAGCATTTAAAAATTGCAAGAAAAAGTACGACTCTATATCACTTTAAATTGACATTTGCTGAATAGTAATATATTATATAAACAATTCAATACATACCCTTTTGCTTGTAAAAATCAGGTATCCCCTGTTTTAAAAGCATGCAATACACGGTTACAGCAGAGCTGAATTACTGTGTATTTTTTTGTATATAAGGAGGTTTTTATGAAAGAAAGAATTAGAAGCAAAAAATTAAAAGAAAAGATAATGTCAGCAGAAAAAGCATCACTATTCATTAAGGATGGAATGACAGTTGGTACAAGTGGATTTACTCCTGCAGGATATCCAAAAGCAGTACCAATAGCACTAGCCAAAAGATCTAAAAAGGGTGAAAAGATAAAAATAAATTTAATCACCGGTGCATCAGTAGGAGAAGAATTGGATGGAGAATTAGCTAAAGCAGGACTAGTAGAAAGAAGGTATCCATACCAAACCAACAGAGATATGAGAAATGGAATTAATGCAGGAAAAATTAAATTTAGCGATATACACCTAAGTCATATGCCGCGATGGATAAAGTATGGATTTTTTGGCAATATAGACCTAGCAATAATCGAAGCAATTGCAGTAAATGAAGATGGGGCCATAATACCATCTACATCGATAGGATGCAGCAATGCTTTAGTAGAAAAGGCTGACAAAGTAATAATAGAAATTAATAAATCTCAACCTATAGAATTAGAAGGCATACACGATATATATAATATTAAAAATCCACCAAACACAAAACCTATACCTTTAACAAGTGTAGAGCAGAGAATAGGTATACCCTTTATTGAATGTTCTATAGATAAAATTGAAGCAATAGTAGTTACGGATATCAAAGATAGTACAAGAAGTGTAGCACCTATAGACAAAGACTCAAAGAAAATGGCAGAATTAATAGTAGATTTCTTGGTAGAAGAATCTGAAAATGGCAGAATACCAGAAAAACTTTTACCACTGCAATCAGGAGTAGGAAGTGTAGCCAATGCAATTTTAGGTGGATTAGAAGAAACAGACTTTCAAGATCTTGAAATATATTCAGAGGTTCTACAGGACTCAGTATTCGACTTAATAGATGCAGGAAAGATTAAATTTGCTTCAGGAACTTCTCTTACTATATCCCCTGAAAGGTTGGATGATTTTTATAAAAATCTACATAGATATAGAGAAAAAATCATATTACGCCCGGAGGAAATAAGCAATAATCCTGAAATTATAAGGAGGCTGGGTGTTATAGCAATGAATACAGCCATAGAGTTTGATATATATGGCAATGTAAACTCTACCAACATTGAAGGATCTAGAATGATGAATGGTATTGGTGGATCTGGAGATTTTGCAAGAAACGCATATCTATCCATATTTATGACCAAATCAACAGCTAAAGGAGGAGATATATCAAGTATAGTACCTTTTGTAAAACACTTAGACCATACTGAACACGATGTTCACGTTGTAGTAACAGAGCAGGGATTAGCTGATTTAAGAGGTTTATCACCAAGGGAAAGAGCAGAGATTATAATAGAAAAATGTGTTCATCCAAATTTCAAAGATAAATTAAGAAGATATATTAAATCAGCCCAAGAGAATTGCAAATATAAGCATACTCCACATAATTTTGAAGAAGCATTTAAGGGATAAAAACAAAAAAATGCAAGTTACAAAAAAGAAAATTCATTTTTGCAAATAATCTTGCAAATTGAAGCGATGTATTATACATTTATATATGAAAAACGTAATAAATGGAGGTAATTAGATGTTTGATAAGGAAAAAATAGAGCAAATTTCTAAGTCAAAAAAAGATTGGGAAGAAAAAACACTAGACAAAGTATTATCAAGATTTCCTGAAAGACAAGAAGAATTCAAAACTGGTTCAGGAGAAAAAGTAAAAAGACTTTATACACCAGAAGATATTAAGGATTTAGACTACATGGAAGATTTAGGTTTTCCAGGTGAATATCCTTATACAAGAGGATATCAACCTACTATGCACAGAGGTAGACTTTGGACAATGAGAATGTATGCAGGATTTGCAACAGCGGCAGAATCCAACCAAAGATATAAGTACCTAGTAGAAAACGGATCAACTGGTTTGTCTGTAGCTTTTGATCTTCCTACACAGATAGGATACGATTCAGACCATCCTTTATCAGAAGGCGAAGTAGGAAAAGTTGGAGTTGCAATAGACTCATTAAAAGATATGGAGATACTATTTGATGATATACCTTTAGATAAGGTAAGCACTTCAATGACTATTAATGCACCGGCATCTGTTTTACTAGCAATGTATATAGCAGTTGCAGAAAAACAGGGAGTATCAGCAGATAAACTTAGAGGTACTATACAAAACGATATATTAAAAGAGTATGTTGCTAGAGGTACTTACATATTCCCTACAGAAGAATCAATGAGACTAATTACAGATATATTCGCATATTGTTCTGAAAACGTTCCGAAATGGAACACTATAAGTATATCTGGATATCATATTAGAGAAGCTGGATCAACAGCATCTCAAGAAGTTGGATTTACTATAGCAGATGGAATAGCTTATGTTGAAGCAGCTATAAAAGCAGGATTGGACGTAGATAGTTTTGCGCCTAGATTATCATTTTTCTTTAATGCTCATAACGATCTTTTTGAAGAGATTTCTAAATTTAGAGCAGCTAGAAGACTATGGGCTAGAATAATGAAAGAAAGATTTGGAGCAAAGAATCCTAAGTCAATGATGCTTAAATTCCACACTCAAACTGGTGGTTCAACCCTTACAGCACAGCAACCGGACAACAATGTAGTTAGAGTTGCAATACAGGCTTTATCAGCGGTATTAGGTGGAACTCAATCTCTACACACCAACTCAAGAGATGAGGCTTTAGCTCTTCCTACAGAAAGCTCAGTTACTATAGCGTTAAGAACTCAGCAAATTCTTGCAAATGAAAGTGGAGTTACAAATACCGTGGACCCATTAGCAGGATCTTACTATGTTGAAGCAAAAACTAAAGAAATCGAAGATGAAGCTATGAAATATATAGAAAAAATAGATGAATTAGGTGGAGCACCTAAGGCTATAGATAGAGGATATATACAGCAGGAAATCACAGATGCAGCTTACGATTATCTAAAAGCAGTAGAATCTGATGAAGTAATAGTTGTAGGTATGAACAAATATAAATCAGAAAAAGAACCGAAACAAGAACTTTTAAAAGTTGATCCAGAAGTTGGAGAAATGCAAAAAGAAAGATTAACTAAGCTTAAGTCTGAAAGAAATAACCAAGCAGTAAAAGAAAAGCTTGAAGTTTTAAGAAAGGCTTGTGAAGGTGAAGAAAACGTAATGCCTTGTATAGTAGAAGCAGTAAAAGAGTACGCAACTCTAGGTGAGGTATGCGGAGTTATGAGAGATGTATTTGGTGAGTACGAGCAGAACGTAA
>CAYMUD010000159.1:0-3768 GCA_964393495.1 uncultured Clostridia bacterium
TTTAAATGTAATGGTGGTGTCCCATGAATAGATATATGAAAATGAGAAGTACTGGCTTACCAGATGATGAATTTATTAGAGGTCAAGTACCTATGACTAAAAGCGAGGTAAGAAGTGTAATTCTATCAAAGCTTAAGATAATTGAAGGGAACCAAATTTGCGATATTGGTGCAGGAAGCGGTTCTGTATCAATAGAATTAGCAAGACTTACATCTAAAGGCATGGTTTACTCTTTTGAAAAAAAGCCTGAGGCTTTAGAGCTAATAAAAAAAAATATAAGAAAATTTGAAATCCACAACATAAAACTAATTGAAGGAGAGGCTCCAGAGTCATTATTAGAAATTCCTCCAATAGATAGAGTTTTTATAGGAGGTAGCGGGGGCAAAATGAAGGAAATAATCCAGTGGTCCTATGAAACACTTAAATCTGGAGGAATAGTTGCTGCAAGTACCATTACTATTGAAAATAATTATGCAGCATTAAAAGCTTTTGAATCATTAGGTTTTAAAAATATAGAGCTAGTTCAGGTTTCAGTATCGAGAAACAGCAGACTAGGAAGAGTAAATATGATGAAAGCACTTAATCCAATAAGTATTATATCAGCGGAAAGGTAGGAGTTTATGAGTAAAGTATTTTTTGTAGGAGCCGGTCCTGGAGATCCGGATCTAATAACAGTAAAAGGAAAAAAAATAGTAGAAAAATCAGATGTTGTAATATATGCAGGTTCCCTTGTTCCTGTAGAAGTAGTAGATTGCAGAAAGGAAGATGCACAACTTTACAACAGTGCATCAATGACATTGGATGAAGTTTTGGAAGTTATTGAAAAATCAATTTCTGAGGGAAAAATGGTTGCAAGAGTTCACACTGGAGATCCCAGCATATACGGAGCTATAAGAGAGCAGATAGACCCCTTAGAAGAAAAGGGAATAAAATGTGAAGTTATTCCAGGAGTTAGTTCCTTCACAGCATCAGCTGCAGCATTAAGAAAAGAATTCACATTACCAGACGTATCTCAGACTGTAATATGTACAAGAATGGCTGGGAGAACTCCTGTACCGGAAGATGAAGACCTTGACAAACTAGCATCCCACAGAGCTTCCATGGCTGTTTTTTTATCAGTGGGTATGATAGATAAGGTTGTAGATAAGCTTAAAAAACATTACCCGGGAAATACTCCTGTTGCAGTTGTACAGAGAGCTTCTTGGCCGGATGAAAAAATAGTGTTAGGAAATTTGAATAATATAGATGAAAAAGTTAAAAAAGAAGATATAAATAAAACTGCACAAATATTAGTAGGTGATTTTTTAGGAAATACCTATGAAAAATCTAAGCTTTACGATAAAAAATTTACTCACGAATATAGAAAGGGAAAATAATGACAGCGGTTATATCAGTAACAAAAGGTGGATATAAAATTTCTAAAATTATTGGAGAATTTTTTGAATCAGCAGATATATATTACACAAATCCTGATAGAAAAGAAGATAATGAATTAATTCTTCCTTTAAAAAAATTCACGAAAGAAATTTTTGAAAGATATGATAGTTTAATTTTTGTTATGGCAGTTGGTATAACAGTAAGAGTTATTGCTCCTTATATAAAGGATAAAACAAAAGATCCGGCAGTAGTATCAATAGACGAAAAAGGTAATTACGTCGTAAGTATTCTTTCAGGTCATCTAGGAGGAGCTAATAGGCTTACAGAGAAAATAGCTAAAGAAATAAAAGCCTTACCCATAATTACAACGGCCTCGGATGTTCTAGAAACTAAAAGTGTAGATATGATAGCAATTGACGAGGGATTAAAAATAAACAATATGAATCAAGCAAAAAAAATAACATCAATCGTTGTAAATGGTGATAAAGTTGGAGTTTTAAGTAAAGTTGATTTGAAAGAAAACTTACCAGATGAATATATCCTTTATGATTCTTTAGAAGCTTTAGAAAAAGATTTTTGTGAGAATGTAATTAGAGGAGCCTTAATAATAGACGTATATAAAAGTAAAATCCCGAAAAATATACCTACAGCATATTTAATACCTAAAAAAATAGTAATAGGTATAGGATGTAGAAAGGGAAAGTCCGGAGAAGAAATTTTCAAGTTTATCAATAAAAATTTAGATGAATTCGGCATTTTTGAAAAATCTATAAAAATTATATCCTCAGCTTGGATTAAAAAGAATGAAGAAGGAATAATACAAGCTGGTAAAATATTAAATGCTAATGTTAAATTTTATGATAAAGAACAAATTGAAGATGTTCAAGATAAATTTGAAAATTCAGAATTCGTAATGAAAACAATAGGCGTTAGAAATGTAGCTGAACCCTGCGGATATTTAGCTTCGAATCATGGGAAAAACATAATGAAAAAAAAGAAAAATAATGGAATAACACTTTCAATATGGTATGAAAAAGGAGAAGAAAAATGCTTTACGTAGTGGGAATAGGTCCAGGAAACAAAGAAAATATGAGTGTTGAAGCTTTAGAAGCTATTAAAAAAAGCAGCTCTGTAGTTGGATACAAAACGTACATAAATCTAATAGAAGACTTACTGAAAGATAAAAAACTTTATTCAAATGGTATGAGAAAAGAAATAGATAGATGTAAAAAAGCTATTGAAATTGCCGAGTCAGGAGAAGACGTATCTGTTGTAAGCAGCGGAGATGCCGGTGTTTTTGGAATGGCCGGATTGGTACTTGAAATAATATCTGAAGCTAAAAAGAATGTAGATGTGGAAATAATACCGGGAATACCATCAGCAAATGGAGCGGCTGCATCACTTGGAGCTCCACTTATGCACGATTATGTTAGTGTAAGTCTAAGTGATTTGCTTACACCTTGGAAACTTATTGAGAAAAGAATTAAACTTGCGGCAGAAGGAGATTTTGTTATCTGTATATATAATCCAAAAAGTATAGGAAGACCAGAAAATTTAAACAAGGCTGTGGATATAATTATGGAGTATAAACTAGGAAGCACCCCTGTAGGCATAGTAAAAAATGCCAAAAGAAAAGGCGAAAAGATAAAAATCTCAAATTTAGGAAAATTGAAAGAAGAAGTAGTAGATATGACTACCATGGTAATTATTGGAAATTCAAATACATATATACACAAAGACTTTATGATTACTCCTAGGGGTTATCAGCTGTGATTGGACTTTTTTCAGGAACTTCAGAAGGAAGGAAGATTATAATGGAGTTGGATAAAAAAAACTTAAAAACCCTTGTTTTTACAGCTACAGGATACGGGTCCAGTTTGATATCTAAAAGTAAAAATATAAGCACAAATTCAGGACCTCTTTCAAAAGACCAGATAAAAAAGATTTTTAGAGAAAGAGGAATTAAAAAAATACTGGATGCAACACATCCATACGCGGAAAATATAAGTAGAAATCTTATAGAGGTATCAGAGGAGTTGAATCTAACCTATTATAGGTATGAAAGAAAAGGATATAAAATAGAAAAAAACAAGAACACAGAAATTTTTTCTAATTATGATGAAATAATCAGATATCTGAAAAAAACAAAGGGAAATGTAATGCTTACGATAGGCAGCAGAAACCTAAAAAGATTTGCTTTAGAGGTTAAATTAGACAGACTTTATCCTAGAATACTTCCCCTTCCCAAACTAATTCAGGAGGCACTTGATATCGGTATAAGTCTTAAGAATATTATAGGAATACAGGGACCATTTAGTAGAGAAGTTAATAAAGCATTGATTAAAAGTTTTAATATAAAGTATTTGGTAACAAAAAACAGTGGAAAGGAAG
>CAYMUD010000160.1:0-3756 GCA_964393495.1 uncultured Clostridia bacterium
CACGAAGCTAGATTTTTAAAACTTTTAGACAACATTGAAAAAGGAATAGTTTTCAAAAGAGATGAAGTAGTAGAATGGAAATGCAATAACTGCGGTTATGTACATAAAGGAAAAGAAGCGCCTGAAGCATGTCCAGCATGTGATCATCCACAAGATCATTTTGAATTATTTGTTGAAACCTATTAATTATAAAACAAAGGCCGGCTAAAACCGGCCTTTATAATGCACAAATATAATCCAATTTATTATTAATCTTCTTTCTGGCATTAATCCAGCTGTTTCATCTCTCCTCTAACTATACTTATAATAACTATCCATTTCCATATCTAAAATTTCTAATTCGAATTTATCTAAATCTTCACTTTTCGTTTTTCTATATACAAATTCAACGTACTCTTTGATTTTTTTCTTATTGTCCTTTTTACTTTTAAAGGAAACATCTTTTAATGCTCTAATTACAGCAATTACTACTGTAATATCTTTGTGTCCGTAGTGCACTATCTGTGTAAATGAATCATGAAGAATCATTTTAAAACTATAAGCTTCTAGTAATACCAATCCTTCCGATTCTTTATCTTCATTTATTACAATATATCCGTCATCTATATTACAGAGCATTCCTAAAAGAACACCTATAATCCTTATACAATGAGTAGCTGTATTGGGATCATTTATACCAGGTGATATAGCTCTCAGTGATACTTCTACTATTTTTTGTATTGTATAGCTAAAGTCCTGTTCTTCTGTTTTTCTATTACCTATAGTTACAAGTCTTTTAATTTTGTTAAGTATTTCTTCTTTATCTTCTAAATCTTCCTGTGCATAAACAGTGAATATCTTTTCATCTCTATTAATAAACTGCCCTATTACTTTTTCAAAGTGAATAATAAACTTTTTCTTGTTTGCTATTGCCGATAGTTCATCATAATTTAATTTCTGAATATATCCACTTTCAACAGCCCTTATGGCTTCATTGTTTCTATACTTTTCTTTATCTATTTCCTTTATTATAGGATTATTTTTTAAGGTTCCCTTATATTTTTTGATTTTCAAAACCGATTCTTTATGAAGTCTATCTATTACATTGCTTGTTTGTATAAAGGTAGCAACACTATTGATAAAAAGAAGAAAATAAACCAGCCCTACAGCTATGTATACAACCCCAACACTTGCAGAAATTACAAGATATCCTTCAGAAGTGTTACGAGTAAAAAGAAGGGATACAATAGAGTATATAAATCCACCTACAAATATACCAAAAGACTGCATAGTATTTTTATTTTTCAAGAAATTTTCCACAACTCTTGGAGAAAGCTGTGACATATACATAGTGAGTACTACCATAGTAGTGGAAAAGGTAAAAGTAGTAATAGTAATAAAGGCACTAGCTATAATTCCGTGTATATCCCTAGCTAATTCAGTACTTGTGAGTAGTATTTCCGGAACACTATTATGAAATTGAGTTAAATATCTTGTATCTATCAATATTATAAAAAAAGCACCTAGCAAGGATATTAGGCCGTAAATAGCAGGATAAAACCATATGCTCCTCAATACCTTTTTAATTCTATCAAGTAATATCATTATTAACTCCTTACATAAATAAATTAACTTTCTTTTAATATTATATCATATTATTAAAAGAATACACAAAAAATGCACCCTTCAGTGCATTTTTTGTGCATTTATTAAATTAGAATCATAATCTATCTTATTATCATTATTGGTACTTTAATATGGTGTACAACTTTATTTGTAACACTACCCAACATAAATCTTTTTCTTTTTTTCATTGTATGAGTTTTCATGATAACTAGATCGTAATCCCCTTTTTCTACTTCATCTAATATAGCTGATGCAGGATCTCCTTCTTTAACAATTGTATCCGTATCTATATCTTTATCTCTGTACATCTGCTTTACTTGATCCAAAAAAGTTGTATCCTTAAACTTTTCATAAAGTCTATCTTCGTTTATAAAACCACCATTATTTAAATCTCTCAAAAGCTCTTTACTGTTGTCCACATTTAACAATATTATCTTACTGTCGAATTTTTTCGCCAATTCAACTGCTTCATCTATAGTAGTTTTTTCTTCAGAATTTTTTTCTACTGGTATAAGAATTTTTTTCATTATTAACATCTCCTCAATATTAAATTCTATATTTTATCTTTCTATTACATATTTACCACAGAGTTTAAATCTTATTCATTAATAAAACCTATATGCCTTTAACATTGAAACTATATCTTATTAATTATATAATGGTAGTGATTATTTATATAGGAGGATTAAGAATGTATTTAGAATGTTTTGAAGAAATCAAAGAATTAACCTCAAAAATGGTTGCCATTCCTAGTATTGTCAGAGAACCAAATGGCGAAACAAATGTAGCAAAGAAAGTTTATGATTACTACAAAAATATTGATTATTTCAAAAAATATCCTGAAAGAACTAAAATAGTCAAAACTATCAACGACGAAGTAGACAGACATTGTGCCTATGCCTATGTAAAAGGTACAAAAGGAAATTCTAATAAAACTATTATCCTTATTGGTCACATTGATACAGTTGGTGTGGATGATTTTGGCGAATTAAAAGAATATGCCTTCGACACAGAAAAGCTTCCTGAAAAATTTTTAGAAATAGGTGTAGAAGAGGAAGTAAAAAAAGACATAGAGTCCGGTAGATATATGTTTGGTAGAGGTGCTCTTGATATGAAATCAGGAGTAGCAGGTCATATGTATTTAATTAAATATTTTTCTCAACATCCAGATGAACTTGACGGGAATATCATAGCATATGCTGAATGCGATGAAGAAGATAATTCTCACGGTATTATAACTGGATTAAAAGAATTTATTAAATTACAAAAAAAAGAAAACTTCGAATATATCGCTTGCATCAATGCAGATTACTCAACTGGCTATACCCCTGAAGATAAAAACAGATACGTATATTACGGAAGCATAGGTAAACTTTTACCTTCTTTTTACGCAACAGGTAAGGAAACACACGTTGGTCAAGCTTTCGGAGGTTTAGACCCTAATTTACTACTTTCAGAGCTAACAAGAATATTCTCGCTAAATCCAGATTTATGTGACGAAGCACAAGGTGAAATAACCATACCACCTATTTCTCTGAAACAGTCGGATTTTAAAGAAAAATATACTGTACAAACGGCTCTAGCTGCTTACTCTTACTATAATTTTTTTACTCATAGTATGTCTCCTAAAGATGTAATAGAAATATCTAAAGAAAAAGCAGTAGAAGCCTACGATAATGTAGTAGAATATTTAAATAAATCTTATAAAAAATACTGTGAAATG
Source organism: uncultured Clostridia bacterium (assembly GCA_964393495.1). Classification (GTDB taxonomy): domain Bacteria; phylum Bacillota; class Clostridia; order Tissierellales; family Dethiosulfatibacteraceae; genus UBA8670. The sequence continues at coordinate 3,329 of CAYMUD010000160.1, forward strand.
AGTAATGTCGAATATAAAACTCTACCTTGGAAAACAAGAGTTTATACTTGGGAAGAATTATATTCAAAATTAAAAAATGAATACGGCGATGATTTTACTCAACAAATAAATACTTTTGCAAATAATTTAAATAAAGAAAACCCAGCCTTAGATTTAAGAGTATTTAGCGTTAAGGTAATAGAGGAGGCTTGGAAGTGGATGAAGGACAAATCTCCAGCTATTATAACTTATTTCTCATCTACCTTCTCGGCAAGAATAGAAATGACTGGTAAAACAAAAAAAGAAAAGGATTTACTAGATGCTGTAGAATCATCTGTTAAATATGTTCAAAAATATGCGGATAATCCAATTAAAACTAGGATGTTTTATCCATATATATCAGACTCAAGTTTTATGGCCTTAAGTGATGATATAGAAACTATAGATAG